>JAFASL010000144.1 GCA_019244535.1 Alphaproteobacteria bacterium | reverse complement strand
CTTGCCTGAGAGGATCGGATGGAAAAGTTCACCACCCTGACCGGCGTCGCGGCACCATTGCCGATCGTCAACCTCGATACCGACAAGATCTTCCCGGCGATCTATCTGAAGACAATCAAGCGGACCGGCCTATCGCAATGGCTGTTTCAGGAGATCCGCTTCCGCCCGGACGGCTCAGAGAACCCGGATTTCGTGCTGAACCAGGCTCCTTACCGCAACGCCAAGATCCTCATCGGTGCCGAGAATTTCGGCTGCGGGTCGAGCCGTGAGCATGCCCCCTGGGCGCTGCACGATTTTGGCATCCGCTGCGTCGTCGCGCCGAGCTTTGCTGACATCTTTTACAATAACTGCTTCAAGAACGGAATCCTGCCGATCGCCTTGCCCAAGGAGATCGTCGATATGCTGATGGAGGACGCGAGGAAGGGCGCTAACGCGGTGATGACCGTCGATCTCGAAAGCCAGACGATATCGCGCCCAGATGGTGAGAAAGTGCATTTCGAGCTCGACGCATTCCGCAAGCACTGTCTCTTGAACGGGCTCGACGACATTGGCCTCACCGAGCAGAAGGCTGCCGATATCGGCGCGTATGAGCAAAAGGCACAGCTGGCCCGCTCGTGGCAGTTTGGCATGACCCAGCGCGGGCTCTGAGGGTGACCCAGACCCGCGCGTCCAACCGCAAGGTGCTCGTGCTGGCCGGCGACGGCATAGGTCCCGAGATCATGCGCCAGACGTTGCGCGTGATCGAGTTCTTCGATCAGCATCGCATCGTCAGCTTTGAAATCACCGAGGGCTTGGTCGGCGGTGCGGCTCTGGACGAGTCGGGGGTGCCGCTGACCGATCAGACCATGGCAGAGGCGCTGGCCAGCGACGCTGTGCTCTTCGGCGCGGTCGGCGGGCCCAAATGGGACGATACCTTGCCTTTCGAGCTGCGCCCCGAGCGCGGCATCCTGCGGCTGCGCAAGGAGATGGACCTGTTCGCCAATTTGCGCCCGGCGGTGGTCTTCGATGCTCTTGCCGACGCTTCCAGCCTCAAGCGCGAGCTGGTCGGCGGGCTGGACCTTATGATAGTGCGCGAATTGACCGGCGGCATCTATTTCGGGGAGCCCCGCGGCGTCGAGACTCTGCCCGACGGCAGCCGGCGCGGGATCAATACCGAAGTCTATACGGAAGCCGAGATCGAACGCGTTGTCCGCGCCGCCTTCGATCTGGCGAGAAAGCGCAGCCGCCGCCTCTGCGAGGTCGACAAAGCCAATGTTATGGAGTCGGGCGGTCTGTGGCGCGACGTCGCGCAAAAGGTCCATGATTCGGATTATCGCGATGTCGAGCTGTCCTTCATGTATGCCGACAACTGCGCGATGCAGCTCGTTCGTAATCCGAAGCAGTTTGATGTCGTTGTGACGAGCAATCTCTTCGGCGATCTGTTGTCTGATTGTGCGGCGATGCTTACGGGCTCCCTCGGCATGCTGCCTTCGGCGTCGCTTGGTGCCCCCGATGCGACCGGCCGCCGGAAAGCGCTCTATGAACCGGTCCACGGCAGCGCGCCGGATATCGCCGGCAAGGACAGGGCCAACCCGCTCGCCTGCATCCTCTCCTTCGCGATGATGCTGCGCTATTCCTTCGACATGCCTGAGGAAGCCGATCTCGTCGAGGATGCGGTGAGGCGGGCGCTCGCTTCCGGCGTGCGGACCAGCGACATCGTGCAGCCCAATACCGGCCGCGTGTCGACGCAAGTGATGGGCGACACGGTGCTGCGCGAGCTGGAAAAGGCGGCCTGAGCCAGCCTACTGGTGCTGGGGCCGCTTATGGAATGCCCCATCCTTCATGATGTGGGTGATGTGCACGCCCTGGCCGTCGAGCAAGGAAATGTCGGCGAGCGGATCGCCGTCGATCGCGATCAGATCGGCGCGGGCGCCGGAGGCGATCACGCCAAGCTCGCCGGTGCGGTTCAGCAGCTCCGCATTGACGATCGTCGCCGAGCGGATGATGTAGAAGGGCGCCATCGCTTTTGCCCGGATGACGAATTCGCGTGACTGGTAGCGGTGCATCGGACCCAGAAGGTCCGTGCCAAAGCCGAGCTTGACGCCGGCAGCCCGCAGGATTTCGAGCGAGCCCAGCCCGGCTTCGCGTACCTCGGCGAGTTTCGCCATGCTCACTTCGGGAAAACCGAGTTCCCGGCCATGGCGGTGCAGTGCGTCGTAGGTGGCGAGCGTCGGCACGACAAAGGCGTCGGCGCCGGCCACATGCTCGGCTGTGGCGCGGTCGATCAGATTGGCGTGCTCGATCGAGCGCACCCCGAAATCGATCGAGCGGCGGATCGCCTCGGGCGAGTAGGCGTGCGCCATCACATAAGTATGCCAGGCCTCTGCCTCCTCGACGATCGCGCCCACCTCCTCTTCGCTGTATTGCAGATTCCAGATCGGATCGTATGGGGATGCGACGCCGCCCGAAGCGACGATCTTGATCTGTGTCGCCCCTTTGCGCAGCTCGTCGCGTGCCGCGCGGCGGCACTCCGCGACCCCGTCGGCAATGCGCGACATTGCCAGGCCGCCACCGCAGCAAGCGCAAGCATCGACCGGCTG
>JAFASL010000073.1 GCA_019244535.1 Alphaproteobacteria bacterium | reverse complement strand
GCTCTTGCGGTGCCAAGCCGGACGATGCGGAAAAGATTTGTCGTTGCCGATGCAGGCATCGACGAGAATGGTGTGATGCGGGGTCTTGACCACATAGGATTGGAAGCACAGCACCGCCATGCCAGCGGAATCGAGCGCCGCCGGCTCCATCCACGACCGGTTTTCGTCTAATAAGTCCCGGCTCAGGCTCGGCAGAAACTCCAGGATCGGCGTAAAGCCCGCCTCCTGCTCCACAATCCGATGGATGGTCATGTCGTTGACGGTGAAGCTTGTGCGCATCGCGGCCGGTCCTCGTTGAAGTCGGGGTCGAACCGATGCTAACCCCCGCCCATCCGGCTGACAACGGAAACAGCCGCTCCGATCCGCCGCCAATCGGCCAGCTGCTGCGGCCAGGGCCTGTTGATGATGCCGAGCGGGCTGCAATGGCCGACGGCGAAGACGCGCGTGCGGTCCGCCACCCAACAAGAGCCGGCGGCGTGCGAAATCAGCCGAGGCGCCTCTTTCAGCGCAAAGGCCGCTCGCACGGCACGCCATCCGGCATTGCCCATCCCGACGGCGACCGGCGAGCCAAGGAGGCGAAGGAGCGGACGCAGGTGCCTCTCGGTGCAAGCGTCGACCCAGCTTGAAAGAATGGACCCGGCCATCGGCCCTTCCTTGATGCAGAGGATCGAGTTCGTCAGGAACACCGGAGCCTCGATGTCGCGCTGCGACGGATGCTTTACGGCGATGCCCGCTGCGATCAGCAGCCGGTAGAGATTTTCATTGGTCTTGTTGTCCGGCTCGTCGCGGCCGCGGCAACGGACGAAGTAACCGACATTGCCAAAATCCTGGCCGACCACGAGGAGCTTTGGCCTGCGGTGGCCGAGCCATTGCTCCCAATGGCTGACCACATCGGGATCGAAATCGAATTCGGCGCAGCTGCGGATCCGGCCGGGGCTTCGTTCGACACACAGCCGGCAGGCCTTGCGCGCCGCTATGAGGTCTTCAAATTCTGCCATCCTCGGCCAATGCCCGGACCCGCTCGGCGAGACGGCGAAGCGGGCGGTCCGCAAGGCCGAGCCGATCGAGGTGGCGCAGCGTATTTTCGAAATACTCACGGCAGGTGCCGCGGCGCCCGGCTGCGCCGAGGATTATGCGCGCCGCATCATCGAGCGGCAGTCTGCCCGCGTAATCCGGGCAATTTGGCAGCGCCGTGAACGCGAGGGCTTGGCGTGGCCCCTTTGCCGTCTGCACCCGCAAAGCACGCGGCGCATATACTGGGCGGCCGCTCATCTCGCGCTGCCAAACCTTATCGAACGCATCGGCGGACAATCGAAGGGCCGCGCCGCGGCAAGACCCGCCGCGATCGAGCCCTAGGGTCAGCCCGGGATTCTCCGGCGTGCCGCGGTAATCGTACGAATAAAGGCAGAAGCTGCGGTGATAGCCGCGCAATAGAGCTTCCTCGGCGGCCACTTCGCGAATTTCGCTGTCCCACAGCAGGGAGCCATAGGCGAAAACCCAAACTGGTTCGCCCCCGTCGCGCAAAGCCGTGATCTCGGCAGGGATCGGCGGCGCCCGATCCGAGTGCCAACCCATTCACGCGAAGGCGCGGCGGACGCGGCCCCAATCTTCGATCGCATGTTCCTGGCCCGGCACGATCTGCAGTGCGAGCTCGGTGTAGCCGGCGTCAGCCAGCGCGGCGATGCGGTCTTTCAGCTCCCGCTCGGTCGCGGTAAAGGTCGTAAGCTGGATCAGCTCGGCGGTGACGAACGGCCGCTCCTCGGGCTTGACAAACATCAGATGACCCCGATGGTTTTCGAGGTAGTGCGCTCCCTGCGGCGTGAATTTGCGGGCCAGCTCGACATAGCCGCTTACCGTCTCGGCCACGGCGGGCGGCATTGGGGCCATCATTGGCAGACCTGCCAGCGCCGCATCGGCGGCACGATGCAACAGCATCGCTGCACGCGGCCCGGCCTGCGCGAGGACCCGTGGCGAGTCCGCGGGCTCGTCCTCCTCCAATATCGCACCGCCGGTCAACACCACGGCATCGAGCGGCTCCGCCTCGCGCCCGGCGCTGCGCCGGAGCTCCCGCATGTCGGCCATCGCCGCGACCGCACCTTCGACGTCCCCGGCCGTGGCGATCCAGCCGGCGCCGAGCTTTGCGGTCAGACCGCGCGCCCGCGGACCGGAGGCGGCGACGTAGAGCGGGATCGGATCGCGCGTGTTGATCAACCCGAGCTCCGGGTTCAGCAGGCGGATGAGGCGCGTCTTGTTTTCGATCTCCGCCTCGACTGTTTCGCCGCGCAACAGCGCCATCACCACGCGGCAATATTCTTCCAGATCCGCCAGTTTGATCGCGCCGAGGCCCATCGCTCGGCGCCCGGTAAAGCCGGTCCCGACCCCGAAATCGATCCGCCCCGGCGCCAGCTTGTTGAGTGAAGCAAACGCAGTGGCAGTGACCGGGGCGATCCGGTTTGACGGGATCAGGACGCCCGTGCCAAGCCGGATTTTTGTCGTCTTCATCGCCGCAGCGGCCATCGCGACAAACGGGTCCGCGCTCAGCATCTGCGTGTCGTAGAACCAGGCGCGCGCAAAACCCAGTTCCTCGGCCCGCCGCACGACCCGCCAGGAATCGGCATCCGTCGGAATGGCAATCGCGAACTGCATGGCCGGCATCTCCGCGCCGACCCGGACGCGCGAGGCCTAGCGCTTGGAAAACTGGAAGCTGCGGCGGGCTTTAGCCTTGCCGTATTTCTTGCGCTCGACGACTCGGCTGTCGCGGGTCAGAAAACCCTGGCTCTTCAGCAACGGGCGCAGGCCCGGCTCATAGCGCGTCAACGCCTGGCTGATGCCGTGCCGCACGGCGCCGGCCTGGCCGGAGAGACCGCCGCCCTTGACCGTGCACCACACATCGAACTGCCCGAGCCGGTTGGTGGCGACAAGCGGCTGGTTGATCAGCATGCGCAGCACTGGCCGCGCAAAATAGGTCGGGCTCTCGCGGCCGTTGACATCGATGCGGCCGTTGCCGGGTTTGATCCACACGCGGGCGACTGCATTCTTGCGCTTGCCGGTAGCATAGGCGCGGCCGAGCGCATCCAGCTGCGGCTTCACATCTTCGGGGACGGATGGAATCGGCACCGGCGCCGCCGGAGCGACGCGTGCCTGCTGCAACGCTTGGCGCAGGCTTCCCAGACCCTGGAATGTTTGCGGGCGCTGCGGGCTCGGTGGGTCGTCGTCGGCCATTGTCACACTCTGTTCTTGCGGTTTAGCGCCCCGACATCGAGCTGGTCCGGCTGCTGCGCTTCATGCGGGTGGTCGGCTCCGGCAAAAACCCGCAGGTTCTTCATCACCCTTCGTCCCAGCGGTCCGCGCGGCACCATCCGCTCGACCGCCTTGATGATGACCCGCTCCGGGTGCTTGCCGGCGAGAATGGCGCCCTTGCTGCGCCCCTTGATGCCGCCCGGATAGCCGGTATGCCAATAGAAGATGTCGTCGGCGCGTTTGTTCCCGGTCAACTGGACCTTCTCGGCGTTGACGACAATGATATTGTCCCCGCAATCCATGTGGGGCGTGTAGGAGGGTTTATGCTTGCCGCGCAGCCGCATCGCCACGATCGAGGCGAGCCGGCCGAGCACCAGGCCATCAGCATCGATCAGCACCCATTTCTTGTCGATGTCCGACGGTTTGGCGGAAAAGGTCTTCATCGCTCGATTATGGAAATGCCGGGCGGCCGGAACTTGGTCCGGCCGCGAAAGCCGGTCATTTAGGCGATCGGCCGGCGGTGGTCAAGGAATGCTTTAGTCGAGAAGAGGCCCACAATGACGGCAGTGCTGCTGGAGGAGCGTTCGGACGGGGTTCTGCGCTTGACCCTGAACCGGCCGGAAGCGCGCAATGCGCTGTCGATCGAGCTGATGACGGCGCTCCTCGAAGCGCTCGGCCGGGCCGCGGGCGAGCCGCACGCCAGAGTGGTGGTGATCGCCGGCGCCGGTCCCGCCTTCTGCGCGGGACACGACCTGCGTGAACTGCGCCACGACCCGCGTCGCGAGACCTATCAGCGCATCTTCGCGCTGTGCAGCGAATTGATGCTTGCGATCGTGCGCTTGCCAAAGCCGGTCATCGCCGAGGTGCACGGTGTGGCGACCGCGGCCGGCTGCCAGCTGGTCGCGACCTGCGATCTGGCGGTCGCCGCTGAGGAGGTGCGTTTTGCGACACCCGGGGTCAATATCGGCTTGTTCTGCTCGACCCCGATGGTGGCGCTTTCCCGCGCCGTCGGACGCAAGGCGGCGATGGAAATGCTGCTGACCGGTGAGCTGGTCGATGCGGCAGCGGCGCGTTCGCTCGGGCTCATCAACCGGGTCGTGCCGCGCGTGGAGCTGGGGAGGACCGTCGAGGAGCTCGCCCGCCAGATCGCCGGGAAATCCGCATTGATCGTCAAGATCGGCAAGGAGGCATTCTATCGCCAGGCGGAGCTCGACCTCGCTGCCGCTTACCGCTACACCGCCGAGGTCATGACGACAAACATGCTGACCGAGGACGCCGGTGAGGGCATCGATGCGTTTCTCGCCAAACGCCCGCCAATCTGGCGGGACCGGTAGGGCGCAAAATGGATCACGCCAGCTACCCGGACGCCTATCTGCGCGACATCCTCGCAAATGTGCGCACGATCGCCGTCGTCGGCGCGAGCCCGCGGCGCGAGCGGCCGAGCCACGGCGTGATGGCCTATCTGCAGCGGCGCGGCTACCGGGCAATCCCGGTCAACCCCAACGCCGTCGGCACGGCGATTCACGGCGAGACCGTGTATGCGAGGGTCAGCGACATTGCCGAGCCGATCGACATGGTCGATGTGTTCCGCCGTACGGAGTTCGCGGGTGGGGTCGTCGACCAGGCGATCCAGGCCGGGGCCAAGGTGATTTGGATGCAGCTCGGGGTCCGTGACGATATCGCTGCCGCGCGCGCCGAAGCCCACGGAGTGAAGGTCGTCGTGAACCGCTGCCCGGCGATCGAGATCCCGCGCCTGGGGCTGTAGCGGGGGCGGACGTCATGAGCGGCTTGCTTCAGGATCTGCGGATCGTCGAGATCTCGGCTTTTGTGGCAGCGCCGCTTGGCGGCATGACGATGGCGCAGATGGGCGCCGAGGTGATCCGCATCGACCCGATCGGCGGCGGTATTGATTACGCGCGCTGGCCGGTCACACGCGAGGGTGCGAGCCTTTATTGGGCCGGTCTCAACAAGGCCAAGCGCTCGCTGGCATTGGCGCTCGACAAAGCCGAGGGCCGCGACATCGCGCGCGCAATCATCACCGCCCCCGGCGCCGACGGCGGGATCCTGCTGACCAACTTGCCCCCAGCGCGCGGGCTCGATTTCGCAACCCTCAAAGCGGCGCGCAACGACCTGATCATGCTGCGGCTCACCGGCAACCGCGACGGTTCGGCCGCTGTCGACTATACGGTCAACGCCGCGAGCGGCTTTCCGCTGGTGACCGGACATGGCGAGATGCCGGTTAACCATGTGCTGCCGGCCTGGGACATCGCCGCCGGGCTTTATCTCGCAACCGGGCTGCTCGCCGCCGAACGCCATCGCTCGCGCACCGGCCAAGGCCAGGAAGTCGTCGCCGCGCTCTCGGACGTGATGCTCGCGACCGTCGGCAATCTCGGCTACATCGGGGACGTACAGATCAACGGCAGCGCGCGGCCGGCGATCGGCAACGACCTCTACGGCAGCTTCGGGCGCGACTTCGCGACCGCCGATGGCCGGCGGGTGATGATCATCGCGCTGACCCGCCGCCAGTGGCGGGCGATCGGCGAGGCGACCGGCCTCGGCGAGCGGCTGGCGATGATCGGTCCGATGATGGATGTCGACCTCGAAACCGAGGCCAGGCGCTATGAGGCGCGCGATGCAATCGCTGCGTTGCTTGCCCGCTGGTCCGCGAGCCGCACCCTCGACGAGATCGGGCAGGCCTTCGCCCGAACCGGCGTGCTGTGGGGGCATTTCCAGGATTTTAAGCAGCTGGTGCAGGGCGACCCGCGGTGCTCGGAGGCGAACCCGCTTTTCGCTGCGGTCGATCAGCCCGGCATCGGCCGTTATTTGATGCCAGGCCTGCCATTGAACTTTTCAGCCGAACCGCGCGAGGCGACTCGCCCGGCGCCGCGCCTCGGCGAGCACACCGATATCGTGCTGGCGCAAGTGCTGGGCCTGTCATCGGCCGAAATAGGCCGGCTGCACGACGATCGCATCGTCGCCGGGCCGGACGGCCGCTGACGCCTTCAGCCTTCGCGTTCCCGCTGCTGCAATTCCAAAAGCAGCTGGCGCACCCGCCGTGCGGTGCGCAGCTTTCGCGCGATATCGGGGGCGAGGCGCAGATCGCCTTGTGCGTCGAGCCAGCCGGCCTCGACATCGGGCGGCAATTCGCGCATGGCTTCGGCGAAAGCCGTGAAGATTTGCTCTACCTCGCACGCGTCGAGCCGCCGTTCCCTGGCCACCTCGCCACCTCTCCCGGCTCCCACCGGCCGAGAGAGTAGTACAGCGGCAACGCCAAGGGGAGGTGCCTTCGGCCCGGCCCGGCGCCCGCCCGCCCGCCCGCCCGCCCGCCAAATTCCGGTAATCGAGAGGCCGCCTTTTCGCAAATGTTCAATGTTGAAAAGCCGTCGCTGATATCGCTGTTATTTGCAAAGAAAAAACAACCATCAGCTGGCCATCACGTTGGAAATCTTCGCTTCTGCGTCGTGCCGGTCGTTGGAGAACAGCAACAGCACACGCTAATCTTGTTTGTTACCATTGGTAATAACAGCAAGGCAGCAGCGTGTTTAGGTGTGAATAAGTTATAATCGTCATCGCCCCTATTATCATCGTATTATGGCAAATTCAGGGTAATCCTTTGCGGCGCATGGAGCCGTTGTCTCCTTGGCACACCGAAGCCGGTCCTTCACCCAATCCGCGGGTCCTACCGGGACGTATCCAGGAGCAGGCATTCTGGTAGGGGTCGTCGGAGGTAATCGATCTTAAGGGCTCACCGCCGCGAGCAGGGTTTGCGCCTCCGCGAGTTCGGGGAATTGTTGGGTCGGCGGGAAGCCCTCGACCGCCGGCGCCAGCACGGCGTGCGCATCGGCCTCGCGATTGGCTGCGCGATAAAGCTTCGCCAGAGACAGCGCGCCGCGCAGTTCGAAGCTGCGCGCCTTT
>JAFASL010000671.1 GCA_019244535.1 Alphaproteobacteria bacterium | reverse complement strand
ATCGCCGTGTCGCCCCCGAGCACGCTGTTCGTGTAGAGCGTGATGTCGAGCCGGCCGCCGCTCTCCTCCTTGATCAGCTGCATCGCCTCACGCGCGCGGATTGCCATCGGATGGCCGTCCGGGAGCGAGCTTCCGCATTTGTAGGTGAACTCCGCCGCATTTGCCGGCCAATGCAGGATGGCAGGCGCTGCTAGGCCAAGAACGGCACCCTTGAGCAATGCTCTGCGCGACACCTTCATCGACATTTCCTCCTCGAGACTGACGCTAAGGTTGACGGCCACCCCTGCGCTCGAAGGTGCCGGCGCGCAGGAACCCGTGTCAAGGAGCGCCGCTGTAGTGGCAAAGACCGTAAAATTGGGACAGACTGGCGGCAACGCACAAACGACCCCGGAGGGACGAAGCATGATCACCAAATTCACGACCGTCTATGCCGGCCATGTCGATCTCCCCGACCGCGGGCAGGACACGACGCCCGCCAACGAGCGCCGTTACTCGAACGAGCACCTCGCGAGCGTCTTCGAGAAAACGGAGGCGATCGCCAAGAAAATGGACGCGCTCGGCTATGACACGCTGTGGCTCGCCGAGCACCATTTCCAGCATGAAGGGTACGAGTGCATTCCCAACGATCTGATGCTGGCGGTGCACCTCGCGCATGTGACAAAGCAGATCAAGATCGGTTGCGCGTTCAACATCGCGCCGATGTGGCACCCGCTGCGCCTGGCCGAGGATTTTGCAACTGCCGACATCCTGACTGGCGGCCGGACGATTTTCGGCGTGGGCCGCGGCTACCACACCCGTGAGGTCGAGACTTTCGGTGCGCCGATGCTCGACCAGAACGCCAACCGGGAACTGTTCGAAGAACAGGTCGAGATCATCTTCAAGGCTTTCAATCAGGAATCATTCTCGCACAAAGGCAAGTACTACACCTTGCCGCCGGAGGTGCCGTATCGCGGCTACACGCTGAAGGAGCTGACCCTCGTTCCGCGCCCGATCCACCAACCGGTCGAGTGCTGGCAGCCGATCGTCAGCGCCAACCCGCGCGGTCTCGACTTTATGGTCAAGCACGGCATCAAAGGCGCAGTCGGCGGCGGCGCCGCAACGATGCAGGCCGGGCCGATCACCGGCTACCGCGACGCAGCGGCGCGGGCCGGCAAGCACCTTAAGCTCGGCGAAGACCTTCAGCTCGGCCTTCACATCCACCTCGCGAAGACTCGTGAACAGGCAATCCGCGAGATTGCGCCGATCTACGAAGAGCACGTGAAGATGTTTGCGCCGTTGGGCTTTGTGCCTGGCCTGACCCCAGAGCAGATTTCCGCAGTGGCGGGGCGCGGCGGCTGGGCGGCCGCCGGTGTGCCGACGGTCGAGCACTACATGGACCTCGGCTCCTGGTTTGCCGGCACGCCGGCCCAGCTCGTCGAATTGCTGAAGGGCTTCGAGGAACGCTATCCCGGCATGGAACACATCAGCCTGTCGAGCCCGATCGGCACGCCAAAGGCGACGATGCTTGAGCAGTTCCAATGGATCGCCGAGGAAGTGATGCCCGCGTTCAAAGCCGCTCGGCGGTGAGGTCCGGCGGGAAACGACCTTCTGATCGTATCCGCTGAAATTCTTTCGCTGTTGTGCCGTTCGTGCTAGCGCACGCCCATATGTAGGAGTGCCACCCGGCGGGAGGCGTCGGGAAGCGGAGGACGAGCGATGCAGACCCAGAACCGGTTTTTCGACGACCTCGCGAGGGTCGCCGCGGGTGCGGTGGGCGCACTCTCGGGTATGCGGAGCGAGGTCGAGACCCGCATCCGAGAGCAGCTCGAAAGAGTGCTCGCCGGCATGGATCTCGTCAGCCGCGACGAGTTCGAGGCGGTCAAGGCGATGGCGGCGAAGGCGCGCTCCGAGCAGGAGGATCTGCAAAAGCGCGTTGCAGGTCTCGAATCGCAACTGGCAGCGCTTCAGACTGCGTCACGCACAACCGCGATCGACGCCAAACCCTATGTCGGCTGATTTTGGCGACCGCTAAAAGGCAGCGAAATGCTGACTTGCGTGATTGTTTGTACATCGGCAGCTTGATCTATGACGCTCCCGTCGAGCCGCCCCAGGAGGGCTTGATGCCATCTGTGTCAATCGTCGAATCGACGCCGTTTTCCGGGAACCCCATCGACCTCGTCGAAGAGATCGTCATCGCCAACGACTGGGCACATGATCGCGCCAGCGAGGAGGAACTCGTCGTCGAGATATCCGGCCGCTGGTGTGATTACCGGTTGTACTTTGTCTGGCAGGAGGAACTCTGCGCTCTACACTTCTCCTGCGGCTTCGACATGAAGGTGTCAAAGGGTCGGCGCAGTGCCGTGTACGAGCTTCTTGCCCTCGCCAACGAAAAGCTGTGGCTCGGGCATTTCGATCTTTCGGCAGAAGAGAATTCGCCGGCGTTTCGCCATGCTGTGCTTTTGCGTGGTGTTTCGGCCGCGAGCTCGGAACAGGTAGAAGACCTCGTCGACATCGCCTTGTCGGAATGTGAGCGCTTTTATCCGGCATTTCAGTTTGTCGTCTGGGGTGGCAAATCACCCGCACAAGCCATTGCCTCGGCGATGATCGACCCGCTCGGCGAGGCGTGAAAGAGAGGCGTCCCGGAGTGGAGCCCGGTAACGGTCGAGCGCGCCGTCTGGTTCTGGTCGGCTGCGGAAAGATGGGGACGGCGATGCTGCGCGGCTGGATCGCCGCCCGAGTGGCATCGCATTGCGCGGTGGTCGATCCGGCGGGGATACCTCAGGTGCTTGGCTCGGCATCAGAGATCCTGTGGTGCAGTTCTCCGGACGAGCTGCCGGCGGAGCCGAGGCCGGACGCGGTGGTGTTCGCGGTAAAGCCGCAGATCGCAGCCGACGTGGTGCCCCAATATCGGCGCTGGGCCGGCTCCGAGACGTTGTTTTTATCGATTATCGCCGGCAAAACCTTGGCGGGTCTTACGCGCCACCTCGGTGATGCCGCGATCGTCCGGACGATGCCCAACACCCCAGCGGCGATCGGGCGGGGAATCACGGTGGCCTGCCCCAACCCTCTTGTGACGAGCGAACAGCGGGAGTTCTGCAGTCGCCTCCTCGCCGCGGTCGGAGAAAGCGCCTGGGTCGAAGACGAAGGGCTGATGGATGCGGTCACGGCGGTCTCGGGGAGCGGACCGGCCTATGTGTTCCTGCTCATCGAAGCGCTCGCCCGAGCGGGACAATCCGAGGGCTTGCCTGCGGATTTGGCGTTCCGGCTGGCGCGTTTGACAGTCGCGGGATCCGGGGAATTGGCGCGCATCTCCGAAGAGGGGCCGGCCCAGCTGCGCGAGAACGTCACGAGCCCCGGCGGCACGACCCGCGCTGCGCTCGATGTGCTGATGGCCCAGGATGGTCTCGCAACACTGATCGGGCGGGCAGTCGCCGCCGCCACGGTCAGGTCGCGCGAGCTCGCGAGCTGAGATGGCAAGAGCTGGAAGGACCGGCGGCCGGAGGCGCGATTCCAGCTCTCCACGCGCTGAGGCCGATCACATCATCGATGCCGCGCTCGCTCTGATCCAAACCGAAGGGTGGCGAGGGTTGTCGCTCGGGGCGATCGCCGCGGCTGCGGGATTGCCGATCCTTGACGTGTACCGGATCTTCCCCTCGAAGCAGTCGATCCTGAGCGGGTTCTATCGCCGGCTCGATCAGATCGTGCTGGCGGATCCGCCTCCAGCCGAAGCGGATGAGCGCCCGCGGGACCGGGTGTTTGACTTGTTGATGCGGCGATTGGACGCGCTTCAGCCTTACAAGCCCGCTTACGACGTGCTGCGTCGGGAATTGCCGAGGGATCCGTTAACCGCGTTGTGCGTCGCCGGTCTGCTGTTGCGCTCGATGCGCTGGGTGCTCGAAGCGGCCGAAATTCCGACCAGCGGAGCGCGGGGAACCATCTCCGTCAAGCTCACCACTGCGGCTTATCTTTCGGCGATGCGCGTGTGGCAGCGCGACGATTCCCCCGATCTTGCCCGGACGATGGCGGCGCTCGACGCGCGCTTGCGCCGGGTGGAAGGGTGGCTCGGGCCGACACCCCGCCCGCGTACCGGAGAGGCACCCATTCCCGCCTAAATTGCTGCGGCGCAAAAAAGGACTTGACGCTGCTGTTCAGCGAGCCGATATACGAGCCGTTGTGCAGCGCACAATTAACGTGCTCCCCCAAAACCGGAACCGCATTCATGTCCGAAGCCCGTCCCAGCTTTTTCGATTTCGACGTCACCAAGATGATGGCCGACTTCCGCTTCCGTCCCTTCGACATTGAAGCCTTGATGGCGTGCCAGCGCCGCAACATCGAAGCGCTGAGCCAAGCCAACCAGCTCGCAGTCGAGGGCATGCAGGCGGTCGCCAAGCGCCAGATCGAGATTACCCGGCAAGCAGTCGAAGACGTATCGGCTTTGTTGCGCGACCTTGCCCAGCCGGCCTCGCCCGAGGACCGGATTGCCAAAAATACCGAATACGCAAAACAGATGCTCGAAAAGAGCGTCAATCACGGCCGCGAGATCACGATGTTGGCCACCAAGGCCGGAAGCGAAGCCGCCGATGTGCTGCGCAAGCGCGCAACCGAGGGCTTTGACGAGTTCCGCGACCTCGCAAAGCAACAAGCGGCCCGCTAGTTCTCCCGGCGCTGATCGCAAGGCCGTACGAGGTCGAAGGTGCGGCCTTTCTTTTTTCGAGTGCTCTACTTCGCAGTCGATTTCGGCGTAAAGCGGGGTTAATCCCTGGGCGGGCGCCAATAGTGAAGCAGCTATGGGCATCTCCGCCAAAACCGACCCGCTCGCTGCGCGATCGCGCAAGACAGGCTGGCGTATCAATGCTCTCCTCATATTGATCAGTCTCGGCCTGTCTCTGTTGCTGGCCGAGGCGCTGTTGCGTTTGATGGGCCACGACCATCCCCAATGGAACAGGCTCGATCCGCTGCTCGGCTGGCGTCCCCGCCCCGGCCTCACCGGCTGGTACTCGGGCGACGTCAACAACTACATCGCGATCAATCAGGAGGGATATCGCGATGTCGATCATCCGCTGGCGAAGCCCCCGGGAACCTATCGCATTCTATTGCTTGGCGATTCGATGAGCGAGGGCGTCGAGGTTCCGCTCGAGGACCTGTATTGGAAACGGCTGGAATCGAAACTGCCTGAGTGCCCGGCCTTCGGGGGGCGCCGGATCGAGGTGATCAGCCTCGCGGTGAACGGCTATGGCACGGCGCAGGAATATCTGAGCTTGCGGGAGAGGGGGTTTGCAACACCGGCCCGACCTAGTGCTGCTCGCGTTCTTTTCCGGGAATGACTTCACAGACAATATCAAAGCCCTGGGGCACCATCGTGATCGCCCCTATTTCGCTTTACGCGGCGGTAGTCTGGTCCTTGAGCAAACGGCGGGCATGGCGCCCGATTTTGCCTCCCGCCGGCGCTTTGAAGATCTCAAACAGCGTCTTCTGGATCCGATACGGATTGTGCAGCTATTCCGGCAGACGCAAACCCGGCTCCGGGCACTATTGCGTTACGGGCGCGCCGAGCCCAACCGCATCGATCAACCAGGCCTCGACAGTCGGGTATTTGTGCCGCCGGCAACACCCGACTGGGAGCAAGCGTGGTCGGTCACCGAAGAATTGATCAATGCCATTGCCGAGAGCGCGCATAGCAACGGCGCGGGATTTGCCATAACCACCTTGACCAACCCCTTCCAGGTTCTCCCGGACGCCGCCGCGCGTGACCGCGTCGCGAAAGAACTGGGCGTGCCTGACCTCGCTTATCCCGACCGTCACCTGGCAGAATTCGCGGCAGCGCACGGCTATGCGGATGCGGCGTTGGCACCGGCACTCGGTGCCTACGCCGCCGAACACCACGCGGCGCTGCACGGCTCTGACCCTCGCCAGCCGATCGGCCATTGGAATGCGCTCGGGCATCGTCTGGCCGCGGAAGAACTTGGCCGCAGCCTCTGTGACTTCATGGCAGCCGGGCGGCTTTCGCCAGCTTTAGCGCCGCCTCAATCGGGATCGAACACGTTTCGGTAATCGAGCTTCAGCGCCGAATTTTGCCTTTCCTTGTGCAGCATGCAGTCGCCCATCACGAGCATTTCGATCTCCGTTCCCATAAAGCAGCGAAACGCGTCTTCTGGGGTGCAGGCGATCGGCTCGCCGCGGACATCGAAGCTCGTATTGACCAGCACAGGGCATCCGGTCTTGGCCTTGAACGCCGACAGGAGAGAGTGGTAGCGCGGGTTTGTCTCGCGGTGAACAGTCTGCACCCGGGCGGAATAATCGACATGCGTGACCGCCGGAATCTGCGAGCGCCGGACGTTTAGCTTGGCGATGCCGAAGAGTTCCTTGTCGCCGCCATTGGGGGCAATCCGCCGACCGTCGGCAACGTCGGCGACCATCAGCATGTAGGGGCTGTCATCGTCGAACTCGAACCACTCCGCCACGTCCTCGCGCAGTACCGAGGGGGCGAATGGCCGGAAGCTCTCCCGATATTTGATCTGGAGATTGAGCGTGCGCTGCATCGTCGGACTGCGAGGATCGCCGAGGATCGAACGATTGCCAAGCGCCCGCGGACCGAACTCCATCCGGCCCTGGAACCACCCCACCGCCTTACCCTCGATCAGCGCATTCGCCGTCTGGTCGAGCAATTGAGCCTCATCTGGCATGAGCTCGAACACTGCGCCTGACGCCGCGAGGCGTTGCTCGATTTCGGCCTGTGTGAAACCCGGCCCGAGATAGCTCCCTTGCATCGCATCGAGCGTGTTGAGCGGCAGGCGCGGCGAGCCGAAGTACCGGTGGTAAGCCGCCAACGCCGCGCCGAGCGCGCCGCCGGCATCTCCCGCTGCCGGTTGTACCCAAATGCGTTCGAACCTGCCGTCGCGCAACACCTTCCCGTTGGCGACACAATTCAGTGCAACACCGCCGGCGAGGCACAGATTTCTTGCGCCGGTATCCTCGGCGATGCCGCGGGTC
The DNA here is from genome assembly GCA_019244535.1 of Alphaproteobacteria bacterium. GTDB lineage: Bacteria > Pseudomonadota > Alphaproteobacteria > ATCC43930 > CGMCC-115725 > AP-15. The sequence continues at coordinate 5,520 of JAFASL010000671.1, read as the reverse complement.
AGCCGTAGCACCACCTCCTCCGCTACAGCCTGTACCGAGGCCGCCAGATCCATCTCGCGTTGAGTTAGCGGGGCGTCCTCCCGACGCGGCGGACCCCCGAACAGCGCGTCGAAGCGCCGGTTCGTCATTTCGAGGCCGACGCAATAGTTGAAATAAGCCTGGTTCAGCCGAAAGCTGCCGTCGGGCTTCAAATCGATCAGGTGATCGAGGATGCGGTCGGCGTAGCGGGGCTCGCCGTAAGGGGCAAGGCCCATCACTTTGTATTCGCCCGAATTCACGCGGAATCCGGTGTAGTAGGTGAAGGCAGAATAGAGCAGTCCGAGGGAATGCGGGAAATGGATTTCCCGCGACATTTCGAGGCTGTTGCCGCGCCCGAGCGCAACCGAGGTCGTCGCCCACTCGCCGACGCCGTCCATCGTCAATACCGCCGCCTCATCAAACGGCGAGGCGAAAAATGCGGAAGCTGCGTGGCTCTGGTGATGCTCGGCAAACAATAGCCGGCGATCCCAATCGTAATCCGGTGCGAAGGCCGTCAGACGCTTTCCGAGCAATTTCTTCTGAAAGAGCTTCTCCCTTTGCCATAAAGGCAGGGCCAGACGGAACGAACGAAAGCCGCGCGGCGCAAAGGCGAGATAAGTCTCGAGCAGCCTTTCGAATTTGAGAAACGGCTTGTCGTAGAAAACCACCGCGTCGATCTCGCCGAGCGCGACGCCGCCCTCCTCCAGGCAATACTGAATGGCATGCGCGGGAAAGCCCGCATCGTGCTTCCTGCGGGTGAAGCGCTCCTCCTGGGCCGCCGCGACAATGTGGTCGTCGGCGACCAGTGCCGCCGCACTGTCGTGATAAAACGCCGAAATACCGAGAACGCGCATCTGCAACTATGTTTGATCGGTCGGAATACTTCAGAAGAGGGTGTATATGAACGGAGCGATCGCCGAGCCCTGCGTGAGCACCATGAGCCCGCCGACAACGCCCATGACCATCAAGACCGGCAACAGCCAGAATTTCTTGCGCACTAGCAGAAAAGCAGCAAATTCTCGCAATGTAGACACCGGACGATAGCCTCAGAACTGATTTTTCATTGTGCCCGGTGCTGGCCCCGGCGGTTCGCGGTCGATCCAGTAAGTCGCCGCCGCCGGATCAAACTTGAGCCGCAACGGGTCTTTGCCGAGCGCGCGCATGATCATGCCGACGGGGACGACCGTAGCCACGAATACCATCAGCATGACCACTGGGGTGACAAGGCGATGCAGTAGTATCGCCAATCGTCCCCATAGCCGATTGAAGGGGGCCAAAAGCCGAGGATATAGCAGAGCCAGCGCCAGGATTGCCCCGCCTCCCGCCAGCCATACCCAGCCGACGCTCTGACTGTACCAGAGTTTCGCGAGGCCAGCCGCAAATCCGATCGCTGCGAAGGTTAGACCGAAGCCGCGTTCGGTGGCGCGGTACGGATCCGCTCCTCGGTCCGACGTTGCCTCGAAGAGGCGACCTTCGATCATTTCTTGACGCCGAGTACCCTATAACGGACCAAACAATACCACTCAGATCGCACGCGTTGGCAAACCCGAGCCGATCGGAGACCTAGCTCGGCAGATGGACCCGGGCCCGCAAGCCGCCCTGCGGAGATGTTTCGAGCCTCACATCGCCGCCATGGCTGCGTGCCACGTCGCGCGCAATCGTAAGACCGAGCCCGACGCCGCCGGTCGACGGGTTGCGCGACGAATCGAGCCGGACAAACGGCCGAAATACGCGGGTCCGGTTGGCGGGCGGGATGCCTGGGCCGTCGTCATCGACTAGAATATCGATGCCGTCTGCCGTGACGATCCCGGTCAGCCAGACGTGACTACCGTGCCGCCGCGCGTTGCCAATCAAATTGGCGAGGCAACGGCGCAGCGCATTCGGTCGGACCGGCATCACATATTCCGGCGGAGCGATGACCGTCAGCGGGGTTCCCTCGCGGCGCAAATCAGCAGCAAGATCTTCGATCAGCAGAGAAATATCGGTCTCGACCGATGCCTCGGTCCCCTCGCCGCGGGCGAAGTCGAGGTAGCCATGCACCATGTGCTCCATCTCGGCGACATCGGATTTCAGTTCGGCGACGGCTGGGTCGTTCCCGAGAAGCTCTAGCGCCAGCTTCATCCGGGTCAGGGGCGTGCGCAAATCGTGCGACACGCCGGCCAGCATCTGCGTGCGTTGCCGGATCTGGCGCTGCAGGCGGTCACGCATCGTCATGAAGGCCTTCGCGGCGCGCCGGATCTCGACGGCTCCCTCAATCTTGAACGGCGGCAGAGGGCGGCCTTTGCCAAAGCCGTCGGCTGCTTCCGCCAGACGCCGGAGCGATTTCACCTGGTTGCGCAGAAAAACCGTGGCCACCGCCAACAGAACCAGGGACGATCCCAGCATCCACATCACAAAGATGTAGGTTGTCGAACTGTAGAGCCGGTTGCGCGGCACGTCGACCGACAGGACGCGATCTGCAAGCTGAACCTTGACCGCAGCGGCCCCATCGTCGAGCAAATCGAGACGGAATGGCAGACTCAAGCGGCCTTGTATCGCCTGGGTGAGCTGGTCTTCCACGAGCCTGCCCGATGCGGGCGCTGCCGGAGGGAGCGTCGCGGCACGGCTGATTGTAAAGTCCAGGTCGGTTTGGGCTTTTGCCTGCGCCAGCAAGATAGCGGTTTGGGCTGGAGAATCGGCGAGCTTCAGGGCTTCGACCAGCAGACCGATATCTCCGGCCACCGCCGCGGAAAGCCGCCACGAAACCGCCGCCCAGTGCCGGTCATAGAACACCCAAGTGGCGATCGCTTGCAGCAGAATGAGCGGCATCACGACGATCAGCAGCGAGCGCCCGAACATCGTGCGCGGCAGCACGCGCTTGATCCACGGATCTCGGCGCAGCTCGATCTCTTCATCGGGCTCCGGCCCTGCAAGCTCGGTGTCGATGTCTTGCGCCGTCACCGCCTGACCCCGATCGTCAATCCGGCTTGAGAGCATAGCCGGTGCCGCGAACCGTCTGCAGGTATCGCGGGAAGCGCGGATCGCGCTCGATCTTGCGGCGCAGCCGCGTCATCTGCACATCGACGTTACGGACATTGCCGCTAAGCGACATCGACAACTCCTCACGCGAGACGGCCTGTCCCGGCTTCTGTGCCAAACTCGAGAGCAGCCCGGCTTCGGCCGCGGTCAGGTGGACCAAGTCGCCGCCGCGGTACAGCTCGCCCCGCACAACATCGAACCGGCAGCCGCCAAAGCGTATGTCCGTGGGGGCGAAATCGGCCACCGGCCGGCGCTGCAGGAGATTACGAATGCGCAGGACGAGCTCGCGCGGTTCGAAAGGTTTGGAAAGATAATCGTCGGCTCCCTGTTCGAGGCCGTTCACGCGGTCTTCAGGCTCGGCCATCGCAGTCAGCAACAGCACGGGTACCCGGCCTTCCCTCCGCAGCGCGCGGGTCAGCTCCAACCCGCTCTCGCCCGGCATCATTACGTCGAGCACCACGAGGTCGAATGCGAAGCTCGCCAAGTTCGAGCGGGCTTGGCCGGCATCCGCGGCGGCGGTCACCCGAAAGCCGCTGTCCGACAGATAGCGGCGCAACAATTCCCTGAGGCGGGCATCGTCATCGACGACGAGAAGGTGCGGCTCGGAAAAGCCGGGATCGGGAGTGCTCGTCACGCGATGACTTATACGACAGATATCGCGTCAAAGCTTCCCCGGCCCTGAATACCTGAAGCGCCGCCGATCCTCCTCGCCGGCAATGATCCCCAACATGATCTTCCGGAAACCATCCACCGCCTGAGATCCGGCTTGCCGATACGCGTTGGCGACCCTTGCCCGCTGCGGCTTTGACAGCTGCCGCTCGAGATCGCGCCCTTTTGGGGTCAGTTCGAGGAGCCGCTGTCGGCGGTCGTGTGCGCCCGGCTGCTGCACAATAAATTTCTGCCGGACCAGCTGGCCGAGAACGCGGCTCAAGCTCTGCTTTCTGATGCGCAGGATGGCGAGCAATTCGCTGACGGTCATGTGCGGGTGACGGCCGACAAAATGAATGACGCGATGATGAGCGCGGCCAAAGCCGTATTGCGCGAGAATCGCATCGGGCTCGGCGGTGAAATCACGGTAGGCAAAGAACAACAGCTCGATCCCTTGCCGCACCTCCTCCTCGGTGATGGAATGTGGGTGAGCCGGCAAATTTATGTCAGACATGTTGACATATCCCGCAACCTTTGGCACTTGTAAGGCGTCGTTCAGGATATAAAGTTCCAGGCGGAGCATGTATGCCGGCTGCGCTACGCTGATGCCGCACCGGCGGGGTTCCACGGCGCAAGGAAAAACCGATGTCCATCATCCCGTCCGACGATCGCGACGGCTTCATCTCGTACGATGGCCGCCTCTTACTCTGGCGCGATGCGAGGCTCCATGTGCTGAGCCAGCTCCAATTACCCACAATTTCGCGTCCCAATTAACCGACAGCCCAGACAGCTCAGACGCGCCCAACGCACGAGAACGTAATGGACCAGCCGCCCGCAGCCGGCCTGCCCTTCGCCCGCGAGCCGCATCCCGCGCCGACGCCGTCGGACAAGCGGGCCGCGTTGCTGCGCGACCCGGGGTTCGGGCGCGTTTTTACCGATCACATGGCGACGATCCGCTATGCCGAGGGCAAGGGCTGGCACGACGCCAAGATCACGGCACGTGCGCCGCTGACGATGGATCCTGCCGCGGCGGTCCTGCACTACAGTCAGCAGATCTTCGAGGGCCTGAAGGCCTACCGCACCGCCGAGGGAGGTGCCGTGATGTTCCGCCCGCTCGAGAACGCGCGCCGTTTCCGGCGCTCGGCCGAGCGCCTGGCAATGCCGAAGCTGCCCGAGGTAGCGTTCGTAGAGGCCTGCGATCAGCTGGTCAGGATCGACCGCGAGTGGATCCCCGAGGGCGACGGCAGTCTCTATCTGCGCCCCTTCATGTACGCCAGCGAGGTGTTCCTGGGCGTCAAGCCGTCGTCGGAATATCTCTTCCTCGTGATCGCCTCGCCGGTCGGCTCGTACTTCAAGTCGAAGTACACGGCGCTCTCGCTCTGGGTGTCGCAGGAGCTGACGCGCGCCGCGCCGGGAGGCACCGGCGCCGCCAAGTGCGGCGGCAACTACGCCGCCAGCCTGATGGCGCAGCTCGAGGCCGCGCAGCATGGCTGCGAGCAGGTCGTCTTCCTCGACGCCGTTGAGCGCCGCTGGATCGAGGAACTCGGCGGTATGAACATCTTCTTTGTGTTCGACGACGACTCGATGCAGACGCCGCCGCTCGGCGGCACCATCCTGCCCGGCATCACGCGCGCCTCCATCATCGAGCTCGCCAAGGACCGGGGCATCACCGTGCGCGAGGAGCCCTACGCCTTCAGCCAGTGGCGCACCGACGCTGCGAGCGGCCGCCTCAGGGAGACCTTCGCGTGCGGCACCGCGGCGGTGCTGACGCCGATCGGCCGGGTCAAGTTCAGGAACGGCGAGTTCACCATCGGCAACGGCGACTCAAGCGCCCAG
>JAFASL010000544.1 GCA_019244535.1 Alphaproteobacteria bacterium | reverse complement strand
TTCTATGGCGAGATGTTCAGCACTCGGGTGCGGCTGTCTGGCATGGCGATCGGGACGCAGATTGGGTTCGCGATCGGCGGGTTTGCGCCGGTCGTAGCCGCTGCCGTTCAGGGCCACGGCCCGAATGCGTGGATGCCGGTAGCGCTGCTCACCGCAGCGGTCTGCGTCGTCGCTTCCGTCGCGGCCTGGACCGGACGTGAGACCTACAATGTTCCGATGCACAACCTCGGGAGCTCTACTGCCGCAGCCGCGTTCGTGCCTCGGCCGGATGTCTCCTGCTCAGAAAGGGAATGATATTTCAAGGCCGGTTTCCGCCGCTCATAAGCGCAGGACAACGGGATTGCTTGTTAGCTGAGCTTGAGCCGCGAGCCGGATCTGCGCGTTCACCGCTCCGTAGCCGCGATAGCCGCCGCGCCGCTCGACGATCTCGAAGAAGAAGCCCCCCTCCAAGGTCCGCGTATAGACCTGGAAGAACTCGGCAGCGCCATCGCGATCGTAGAGAATGTTTCCCGCTCGCAAGCGGTCGATCTGCGCGGCACCAAGATCGGTCCGCGCCTCCAGATCGTCGTAGTAGTTCTCGGGGATCGGCAGAAGCTCCACCCCGCTGGCGCGAAGCTTCTCGACGGTGCGAAAGATATCCTCTGTCGCGAGTGCGATCTGCTGCACTCCCGAACCGAAGAACTCGTCGAGGAAGCGTGACGCGAGCGTGTGCCGGCTCTGCGAGGCGTTGAGGACCAAGCGGACGGCGCCCCGCTCGTCCTCGACTGCCTGACTGTGGACGACGCCGCCGGGGTCAACGATGTCTTGCACCGGGGCCTTCCGGAGGTCGAGCAGCGAGGTGTAGAAGAGCAGCCAGGTCAGCATCTCTTCGTATTCCATCGACTGCGAGAGGTGATCGAAGCGGATAAGGCCGGCCTCTTCGAGGCCGCTCGTCTCGACGCTCTCGAAGTCCACCTCCCAGAGCCGGCCGAGTTCGGTCTTCCCGTCAACGAAGTACAGGAGGCTGCCGCCAACCCCGCGCACCGCCGGAATATCGAGTTCGCCAGGTCCTACCGCTTGCCGAAACGGCTGGTCGAGCAGTTTTAGCGCCCGTTCGATCGTCGCCGCTGAATCCTCAACGCGCAGCGCCATTGCGCAAACCGATGACCCGTGCGTGATGTTGAAGGTATGGGCAAAGCCCTCCCCCTCGCAGTTAACGACGATGTTGATGTCGCCTTGACGCCAGCGCGTCACCACCTTCGACCGGTGGACACCGGCGCGGACGAAGCCCAGGCCTTGCAGGACTTTTTCAAGTGCCGCGGCGGATGGCTGGTCCATCGCGAACTCGAGGAACTCGACAGCCTCGACAGGCGAGCGCGGCGGGAGTTGCGGCGCGCCCTGAACCTCAACCTCTGTGGTCTCGCGCAGTTCGTCCAGCATGAAAAGGAGCGAACGCTGCCCGTCTATCGCGACGCGCTGAGCCGAGCCTGCGCGGAAGCGATCACTGAAGATCTCGAGCGAGAGCAGCCCATCGTATTCAGTCGCCTGCAGGGCCGCCATGAAAGGCTGGATCGCCAGGTCACCTTGGGCCGGGAAACAGCGGTAGTGGCGGCTCCAGGACAGGTAGTCCATATCGAGCAGCGGTGCATCGGCGATCTGTACGAGAAAGATACGGTCTTTCGGGATAGCGCGGATCGGCCTCAGATCGATGTCGCGCGCGAGGATGTGAAAAGTGTCGAGGACGAGGCCAACCGAAGAATGGTCGGCGCGCCGCACCACTTCCCAGGCATCGCGGTAATCGTTGATGTGCCGCCCCCAGGCGAGCGCTTCGAACGCGACGCGCAGGCCCCGCTGCGCCGCGCGGTCTCCGAGTTCACGGAAATCGGCAGCGGCGCGGTCAATTCCACCAACCGCATCGGGCGAGACGTTGCTGCAGACGAGGAGAAGGTCGCAGCCGAGTTCCACCATGACGTCGAATTTCCGCTCGGCGCGCGCGAACGCCTTGGTGCGTTGCGGCTCGGGCATTCCCTCGAAATCGCGGAACGGCTGGAAAGCGATCGTGCGAAGCCCAAGATCCTCGATCATCCGGCGAATCTCGACGGGAGTGCCGTTGAACGACAGGAGATCGTTCTCGAACATCTCGACGCCACGGAAGTGCGCCTTGGCGATCGCCTCCAGCTTCTCGTTCAAGGTGCCGCTCAGCGATACGGTGGCAATTGCGGTCTGCATGTGCGCCTCCTCTTCGCCGCCACACTCCCCCAGGTTACTTCGATCGAAATAGCGGACCCGTGAAATCATCGAGATCGCCCGATCAATAAGACACCTTCGCGACTGCGCGAAGCTCCTCCGATGTCGTCTTGCCAAAGCCGAAGAATTCGAGATAAACTGGGATCTGCTCGAACAGCATGTCGGTCCCGATTTGGAACCGGCATCCGCGCGCCGCGGTCGGCTTCCAGCAGCGGCGTCATCTCGCGCCTCATGACCACCTCGCCGACAAAGGTTTTACGATCGAGCCGGTTTGGATTCACCGGAAGCGGGTCGCCAGACTCCATTCCGAGCGGCGTCGCGTTGACAACTAGGTCGTAGCCGGCGGGGTCGTTGTCGCGGATCTCGACCCGGAGCGCCGGATGGTGCCGACGGAGCCGGGCAGCAAGGCTCTCCGCCGACCGGGGACAGGTGTCGAAGAGGGCGATCGAGCCTGGCCCCTCGGCGGCGATCGATGCGGCAATCGCCGAGCCCACCCCACCTGCGCCGACGACGAGGCACGCCGCACTACCGAATTCAAAACCCTTGCGCTTCAACCCGCTGGTAAACCCGGCACCATCGAACATTTCGCCGAGCAAGGCACCATCATGCCTTCGTAGGATCGCGTTGCAGGACCCGGCTATCTCAACGGCCGTGCTGCACTCGTCGAGCAGTTCGACCGTCGTGACCTTGTGCGGCATCGTGACGAGGGCACCGCGGATGTTGGTGAGGCGAAAAATCGATATCAGGAAGTCCCGGTAATCCTCCGCCCTGACGCCCATCGGGACGACGACGGCATCGATCCCCGCCTTCTCGAAATAGGGGTTGT
>JAFASL010000524.1 GCA_019244535.1 Alphaproteobacteria bacterium | reverse complement strand
GTCGCGGGGGCCGTCCCCCATCTCTCACGCCGCTTTCTGCGGCACACTGATGTCCGCGCACCAAACCTGGTTCGGCCGTACAATCCGCAGGTCCCGCAGCAGATACGGATAAATCTTGTGCCCCGGTGCAAGTTTCGTGGTGCGCGGTTTTGGTCCCAGGGCCGCGATCCCCATCGATCGCATCAGCCGTTGCACTCGCTTGCGGTTCACCACGGTACCCTCTGCCCGCAGCGTCGCCGCCATCCGGCGCGAGCCGAAATATGGCCGTGCCAGGAACACCGCATCGATCCGCCGCATCAGGGTCAAATCCGACGCGTCCTGCCGCGGTGGTGGCCGATAGACGCCCGACCGATGCAGCGAAAGAAGCTCGCATTGCCGCCGTATTGACAGCTGCGGGTGACCGCGATCGAGCATCGCCTTGCGGTCCGGCGCGCTCATCTGCCGGACCTCCGCGCCAAAAAATCCCGCTCCACCGTCAGCTGGCCAATTTTCGCGTGCAGCTTTTCAATCTCCTTCTCCGCCTGCCCAGCCTCGCCGCCGACGCCGGAATCGAACGCACGTGCTGCCTGCTCCTGTAGCTGCTTCTTCCAGGCATAGATCTGGGTGGGGTGAACCTGATAGCGCACGGCCAGCTCCGATACCGTCGCCTGCTCGCGCAGCGCTTCCAAAGCGATCTTCGCCTTCAGCGCCGCGTCTATCTTGCGTCTGGTCTTGCTCATGCTCCGCTCCGTTTTTCATAGCGGAGCCGGGCTCGGTTAAGCTAAGCCCCTGGTCCCAAATCCGGGGTCCACTTCAGACACCACGTGTGAGTCGCAGCCATGTTTGCGCGCCGATACCCCTCGACCGATTTCCGCCGAGACAACCGGAAGGCCTTCCGTTCGGTGTTCCGGCAGTTCGTGCTGCTGTGCAAGCAGTTGGACCTGTTCGGACGCGAGCTGCTGGCAGTGGACGGCACACGCATCAAGGCGGTCAACAACAAGGACCGCAATTTCACCCGCGCGTCGCTGACGGAGTTCATCAAGCTGGCCGATGAGAAGCTCGATGATTACCTGCGGCGTCTGGACCAGAGCGATGCCGCCGAGCGAGCCACGGGCGGTGCACGGGTCGAGAACCTAGCGGAGAAGATCGCCGCGGTGCGCGAGCGGCGCGAGCGCTGCAAGGCGATGCTGGCGGAATTGGATCGGACCGGGGAGAACCAGATTTCGCTGACCGATCCCGACAGCCCTGCGATGGCGGCGCACACGCATGTTGCTGTCGGATATAATGTGCAGGTCGCGGTCGATACCAAACACAAGTTGGCAATAGCGCGGGCGCGCTACACCCAGTCAGCATCGTGCCGCCACAACGGCGGCCAATTATCGGTTTCAAGGAAACCGCCTGTCCGCGTCGCGTCGCAGGCCTGCGCGCGATGGCGCAGCCGTCCACGAGCGCCGAGCAGGCAGGCGTGCTCGCCGCGGCGGTCTTCATGGTCGAACGCGGCGCGATGAGCGCGAACCACGTCGCAGCTTTAGCCGCGTTACTCGCCAGGGCCGGGCGCACGCTGCACTGATGCGTTGCAGTTGCAGCGGCTTGCCGAAATCCCCCCGGAGAAAAGGTCAAGCGTCCCGACCCGCCTAGCACTCCGGCGAGCCGCTGCCACGGTGCGGACCCGTTCTTGCTGTATGCGGAGGTCAGAGCGTGGCGGGACGGGACTGGGAGCAGAAAAACACGCAGATCACTAATAAAGGCTTAAGGATGCCGCGGCTAAGACCGTCGCAAGATGATTCCGCGCCCGTATGGCATCTGCCGCGCTCTTGCTCTGCTGACCGTCCTTGTCAGTCCCGCCCTTGCCGGTGATCTGCCTGATCCAAGGTCGACCCCCGGAGACACACTGCCCGGCGTCACTGCGGCTGAGGTATGCGAGCCTGGATGGGCACGGCAACACCGCAAGGTACCGACCGAGGTGCGCAACGAGGTCTATGCCGCCTATGGTCTGCCCGACGGCAACTACACTGGGTACTGCGATACGCCGCACGGCTGCGAGCTTGACCACCTTGTCCCGCTCGAACTCGGGGGCAGCAACAGCGCGCGCAATCTGTGGCCGCAATCCTATGACGGCCCGATGTCGGCGCATGCCAAGGACAAGTTGGAGAACCGGCTGCATCAGATGGTTTGTACCGGGAGCATGACCTTGGAGGACGCGCAACAAGCGATCGCAACCGACTGGATTGCCGCCCATCGTCGCTACGTCCAGGGCGTTACTCCCACAGCGAATATCAGCGTGCTCGGGCGCACGCTGCACTGACACTCGCGCGTTACCACTCGGCTGAGACACACCGGGCCGCAATCGTATTTGGCTGACTCATGTCTCCGGCTTGTCTGCTCCGCTCGCCATCTTACGACTGTTCGCCACTGTGGCCGCCAGGACGGCGGCCATCATCGGTCATCGCTCTCTCCAAACTCACCCCCGGCGCTGTCGGCTTCGGCATGGATTGCCTCTTCCTCCCCTTGTTTGCCCTTCAGGGGAACCGCGTGTTGCGTCGCGTCGGCGTTGATGCTCAAGCGCGCTTTCGCCTTGCTCATGCGTTCGCCGCCGCCGCTGCCGCCCAGCGAGTCATCCACCAAATCCCCCCACGCGCCGACCTTGAGGCGATCGCCGGTTGTAGGGCACCTACTCCTTGCCGTGCAGCACATCGTCAACGGCCCGCCATCCGTTCGTACGCCGACGCCGGCGGAACTTCGCGCCGTCATGGTCGAAATAATCCCATTCCCGGACCTCTAGCGACTTGCGCATTTCGCCACCCGATTCCGCCCGTCCGTCGCGGCCTTTCCAGGCATTGCCATAAATCTCGAGCTGCTTCTTCTGGGCATCCTTCAGGCCTGCGCCCGATGGCGCAGCCGTCCCCCGAGCTACAGCCAACGTTCCTACTTGCCGCATGAGATCGAACACCAGCCGGCCTCGGTGAATTCGCCTCCGGGCGTTTCCTGCCAGCAGGCCCACACCTTGACGCCGATCACACCGCAGCCATGACACGACATCTCGCGCATCGAGCGATCGACGCCAGGCCGGGGTTCGACTACCGGCTCGACGTAAGCCCCCCCGCTGACACGCATGCCGCGCTCCATATGCCCGGCCTCCTTCACTTCCGTCGCTTGGGTGTCGCGTGTGCGGTTGTTTGCGCGGCGGCGAGCGCGGGTGCCGCGGCAAGCCAGATCAATCTGTTCATTTGCAATCTCTTCCCCGGCTGCCATACCGGATGCTTTCTTGCGGCCGGATTTCATATTCTTCGATGCCCTTTCGGTTGCCAGCCGGGGTCAACCGCCGGGCGACGTCAGAAGCAGCATCGTCATGCGGCTTACAGGCGGCTCGCTTCTCGTTCGCATGCTCGCAACGAGTTTCGGGGGCCGAGAGCGCGAGGCGCACCCTATTTCGCGCGCCGTCCAGCTCGCCATCAGGGCTGGCTTAATCGATGCCGCCGTCTGTGGGAGAACCGCAGTCGCAATGCACTCGAAAGCTTTGTAATCTTTTATAAAATGTTCTGACGGACCCTGAGATCAGCGCAATATTTTGGTTACCATTTACACCAGATAGTGATCCCACTTGGCCTGCTGCTTTGGGCATTTCACGGACGATATAATTACAAATTAACGTTTATCCGCGCGGGGCCCGCAAACATCGCCTCCATCGAGAGACGGCAATCTGACGTCAGACCGCCGCTCTCGACCAAGATGCATTGATAGGAGGTCATGGATGAGTGACGTTTGGAAACGGATCGCTGGCAGCCGCTTCTTCACCCGAAATGGGACCGGGCTTTATGAGCGGCTGACGCCGTACCTTTATCTGCGAGTCGATAATCTCGACGAAGCGGACGCGGTGGAATGCTGTCGCCAAATTGCCGGAGGCTGGAGTGCTGCTGTGTTGCCATCGGCAGAGATCGGTGGCGCCGCAAACGGGCCGCCAAGTCTGGAGAAACCCGCACCACCGCCCGGTCCCGGGGCACTCCGTATCCTCGTCGTGGACGACGAGGCATCGGTTCGAGTGGTGACCGCCGAGCAACTGATCGCGCTCGGTTACGACGTGCTTCAGGCAGGCGGCGGCGCGGCGGCTCTCACGCTCTTGGATGAGGGGGAGACCGTGGACCTGCTGATCTCCGATCTCTCCATGCCCGAGATGGATGGGGTCGCGCTCATCCACACAGTGCAGCGCCGCCACCCGCGCCTGCCCACCATCCTTCTGACCGGCTCTGGCTATGTCGGCGAGATCGCCGCACTGACCATTGGCAAGGAAGTCGGCGAGGGCTGCTTCAGCCTGCTGCGCAAACCGGTCAGCAGCGCGCAACTTGGCGACTGTGTGGCGATGCTGCTGGACGCGAAGGCGGGACGCGGATTTGTGCGCAAGCACGCCCAGCCGGACACATTGCAAGCTGTTTTTCGAGATCACGCGGCGCTGATTCGTGCTTGTGATCGCCAGCACGGTTACAGGCTGGAGAGCCGATGACCGTTAAGAAAATGGGGCCGGTGCACTCGTGGCACCGGCTTTTCGCTGGCGCAGATAGACGCCGCTATGCGGCGAGCGATCTGCTTCGGTGAATTCAAGATCGGCGCGTTCTCCACATTGCTTTGTCGGCGGCACCAGACTCCTCCCGTGACGAAGGTGCTGGCCGATGCTGCGGCGGCCGGTTTGACCTACGGCGCGTTCATTGCGCGCGAGATTTGACGGCACGCCAGGCCCAAGCCACGCGCCGCAGCTCGCCCGCGTCCGATCAAATCATGCTGCTGAAATTACCTCGCCGCACTCCGAGAGCCGGGCCAGTTTTGCCAAATTCAAAGAATCCGCATCGAAGGTGAGCCGTTGATATGCCGGGGCTTTTTCCATGCAGAATTCTGATGCGAAATTCCTGTCGCCGATCACACGCCTGCAAGGGACCGGAGCCAATGAACAGCATCGGGCAGGTGGTCCAGCCCGCTTTTCACCAGGTCGGTTGTGGCAACCTTTAGGCTGGCTTCGGAAAGATTCGCGAGAACCTTCCGAAGCTTAGACTTCTCTTCGGGCGGTATCGGTGAACTTCGATTTTCGCGTCGATCAACGCTCTTATTGTATCCGCATGAAGCCGGACTGTGACGACGCCCAGAATTGCCGATAGTCCGCCGTCGTCCTCAAGAAAATCGAGGCCAGCGGCCGTGATCCTCGATTCCCCCAACGCAAGATGGCCATCCGCGCCGATCATTACACCGCTTTTACAGAGGCCATGTTCTTCCAAATACTGCAAGGTTTGCGGCGCCTTGTTCGTCACTAAGCTTAAGGTCGCGGACTGGAATTGCACCGCGCGGGTAGTGCCCTCGCAGGAGGTCGAGAATTTGGCGCTGCAGTGCCCGGTCAAGCATGTCTGTCCTCAATGGCCCTACCCGCTCGGCTTACTATTGATAACAGATTGTCTCAAGAATGCGATGGGGCGCTCATGCCCCCTTCGTTCTATGCCGCAACGGATAGTCGGGCGAACACCCAAAATGCCGCTACAGTGCCAATCACATAACCTGCCGCAACCGGCGACCAGCTGGGCATTCGCAGGGGCAAGAACCGGAAAGCGCGGACCAGCAACAATACGGCTATGATGAAAGCGAGTTGCCCCAATTCCACGCCGATATTGAAGGCAAAGAGGGCCAGGGGGATTTCCCGTTGAGGGAGCCCAACCTCGGCCAATGCGCCGGCAAAGCCGAGACCGTGCAAGAGGCCGAAGCTGAACGCTACCAGCCATGGATACGACTGTGTTACGGCACTGCGCAGGCTCTCACCCCGCGATAATTCGCGCGCGAGAAACACGATACTGAGCGCGATTGTCGCCTCGACCGGCGCCGCCGGCACGCGAACAAAGCCCAAAGTTGCGGCAGCCAATGTGATGCTGTGCGCAAGCGTGAAGGCGGTCACGGTGGCGAGCAACTTGCGGATTTCGTGCACCAAGAACATCAAACACAGGACAAACAAGAGATGGTCGACGCCGAAGAGGATGTGTTCCACTCCGAGCCCAGTGTAGGCCCGAATGACCATCATCGGACCTGGCTGTGCAGGCACGACGAAGCTAGTGCTGGTCGGCGTTAGTCGAGCGCTGCGCACTAGTCCGTCCGCGGTTTCGATCCGGACCAAGACATCCGTCAGCGTCGCGTCGAGCCGGTCAACCGCAAGAACCTGTCCCTCCAGAGTCCGATCGCAACCGACTTGTGCATGTTCGACAAACGCCCCTCCAGCTTGTGTCCATACCGGTTGGTTAATGACACGGCAACTGTCCGGCAAGTGTGGCGTGATCCCGAGCCGGTAATCTCCGAGCGCCGGCACCTTCCAGGTCATGAGGTAAAAATTCGGCGCGGTTTCGCGAAGCTCGAGGAAGCTTGGGCGAACTTCATGCGCAAGAATGTTTGTCGCCGGGAGCAACAGCAGCGCGAGCAGGTTCAGCTGAATCCAGAGCCGCCTCATGGCGATGCCGCCGGCTTTTCAACTGTGACCTGATAGTCCGCGAGGAGCGCCCGGTATTGGGCTGCTAACGCCGCGGCTCGCCGTTCGGCGAACCACTCCCGTTCCACTGCAGCCTTTACCTGTTCAAATGGCGGCAGCGCGGCCGGCTGAACCTCGGTGACGAGGACCAGATGCAACCCATAGCTCGACCGCAACGGGCCCACCCAGCGCCCTGCTGGCGCACGCACCAATGCGCTAGCGAACTCATTGCCAAACGACGCCGCAATCCGATCAAGCGGGGTCTGGTTGAAGCCCTCACCCAACAGAAGGGTATCGCCAAGGTCGGAAGCCCCCGGAGTGGCGCTCGCAAGCTGCGTTAGAATCCGCTGAGCGTCAGTTTCTGCTGCGCCACCGCGGCTAAGGCTGACGAATACCTGGCGGAATGAGATCAGAGGCTGGGTGCGGAACTTGTCCGCATGCTCCGCAAGGTAGGCGCGGAGTTCGGCCTCCTGGGGTGGTGGCACCGTGTCCTCGAACGTGAACTCCATCTTTTGGCGCAACCGCCGGCGGACAATCATGTCATCCTTATCCAAGCCAAGCTTAAGGGCTGTGCGATACAGTACCTCTTCGCGGATATAATCATTGATCTGGGCCTGCAGCTCGTCGGCACCGGGCGAGCGATGCCAAGTTTGTGCGAAGGCGGAGACTAAACGATCAATTTCGGCCTCGCTGACCATGATTTGCCGATTGTCTCTAGTTGTATCAGGTCCACCGCGCCCGAAGACCAAGAAGAATGCGCCGCCGAGAAGCAGGAAGTGGACGAGCGGCTCACGCAGCAGCAGCTTCAACATTGCCTATCTCCTCTCAGCTTTTCGGCGTGTACCAGATCGGCGAGGTGTAGGCCCGCTCCTGGGTCGTCATTGGCACCTCCTTTGGCATCTGCACGCCAAACCGTTTAGTGTCGTAGGCCGTCCAACGCGGTGTCGGGATCTCGATGATGCGAGCGTAGTAAAAGGCGCGCAAAGCGGGATCAAAATCCGGGTCGGTCCACACCGTGATCAGCTCGGGATCGCCGATTGTGTTGGTCCAAGTGGCGTTCGGCACGTCAACCGTATCGCCGACCGCCGGCAGCTTGCCGTTCGCGTCTGGCTTGCGTTTTTGTGCGTCACCCCAGACCACATCATAGACCTTCTCTTGCAGCCCGCCGCTCTTGTCTTGCCAGCCCTTGACGATCTGGATGCGGTCGAGATTGGCCCCGATCGGGTCTTTCAGCGCCGCAACCAAAAAGTTTGCGGCCTTACCTGCCGGTGCATTTGCGAGAT
This sequence comes from Alphaproteobacteria bacterium, assembly GCA_019244535.1. Lineage (GTDB taxonomy): Bacteria > Pseudomonadota > Alphaproteobacteria > ATCC43930 > CGMCC-115725 > AP-15. Next base: position 3,978 of record JAFASL010000524.1, on the reverse strand, counting down.
CGCCTCCCATCGGGACGCCTTTGGCATAACCGACATCAGCCGGGTTCCGGGTGCGGGCATCGGCGGGCTGAAAATCAAAACCCCCGAAGAAACGCACGACCATGCGTGGTCCCGTTGTGGCGTATACCTCCTTGCGCATCAACGCATCGAAGATGGCGTCGCGGGTATTCTGGGTGGCCCAGATCCCTGCGTAGCCGGAGGCAGTCATCTCCCACCCCATGATCTGCAGCTTGCCATCTGGGGACTGGAGCAGGGGATGCATTGCCCGGCCGGAGCTTGGCTCGGTTCCGGAGTGTTTTCCAAAAAAGTTGTCTTCCTCAGCGGTAGCAAGCGACGTGTGTGAGTCTGTCGAGCCAATCATGCCGAATTTGAATGGATTTACCCCGAGTTCCTGTTCGAGCTTGAGCCCGAGCTTCAACGCCGAACGCGCATACTCGTATTGAAGCATCTCGGGCTTCTTTGCCTCGGTGAGGTCCAGGTTACCTTTGTCCCACAGCTCGTATCCGGCGAACTCATCATTTGGCGATAAAAACGGGTGCGCCTCACCATCGCCCTTGATCTGAGTCACCTCATACACAGGTTCGAGTCGCGCCCGAGTCTCCGCATAGGCGCGTGTTAGACCACGTCCATCGAAATCAACTAATGCAAACATGTGTCCGTTGGACAGGTTGCCGTTGTGCGGTATGGCCAGCACCTGTCCGCCTGTCTTGTCTTGATAACTGTCGAGGAACTTCCACAGCATTGCCGGATTTGGGCTGTCGAACGCCGAGAAGGGGATGATGGTGTCAGCCTTTGCCTTGCCATCGCGGAAGATGACGACGCGATGAAGGTTGTCTCCCCCGTCGTGAGAGGTCCATTCGTATCCGATCAGAGTGGTAAATCGACCTGGCTCGTTATATCGATCAGCCGTGTCCGTGTAGCTTTGCCACACCGATCGAACGATGCGCTGATCCAATAAACGCGGCGGGGTTGAGTTCGTCGATACTGATCTTACTAACTCAATAGTGGCGTCGATGGCGGTTTGTCCGCCCGTGATCACCATCTCATGCCAGCGGCGCAGAGTGGGATCGTCCATCATCAAGGGATTGCCCTTCTTAAGTTCCAGCATGCCCCCAAGCCCCTCGGCGTGATCTGCGATCACAAGAAAATCGAGCGGTCGGCTCAGCTGCACGGGCTGGCCAGTCGATGAAACGACCTGCTCACCACGAGCGAACCGGTACGCGGCCTCCGGGCCCAATGTGTTGCCGAAGGCGGCGGCGTCCAGAGAATTGGCAGTGTGCAAATGGGTATCGCCCCACAGAACGCGTGTCGGGTAGTTCTGGCCGGCATAGGGCGAATACCCGCGCGGCTTGTAGAGCGGGGCGGCCTCGTCCCGGTAAAACGTCCCAATATCGGTACCAGCTTCGTTGATGGACTGCTGGGCGTTCCCTGCCGCAGGCAGGACTAAAAGGACGATCAGGAGGCTGAGCGTGGATGCAAATGGCATAGGTATCATTCTCATAGGATCCTCCTTCCGCTCATCGGACTGTAACGACTTCGTCGCCCCTAGCACGCAAAGCAGCCGATTTTGTTTCCACGCTAAATTGCTATCCGCTCGACCTCATCGAGGGTAATCTCATCGCCCGTGCGGTCATAGAGCTTGGTGGTGCGCGGGCTTTCGTGCGCTGCCATGATTTGCGCGTTTCCAGCGTGCCTCCGGCATTCAGATAGGCCGGTGATGCCAGTGGCACGAAACGAGTGATTGCCGACATGCACGATTAACCCGGCCGCCACGGCGCGCCGTTGGACCATGCGCCAGGCATCGATACGATGTATGCGATTGCCAGTGAGCGTGCCAGTGCGTCGGTTGGCGGAGCGGAAGAGGGGAGACTTAGCATCGTCTCCTATCCCGGTCGCCCTTATATAGGCATCGAGATAGGCTTCGAGATTATGGTGTGCTGGCATTTCATGGCGCTCGCCACCTTTCTCGTGCAGGCGAACCCACCAGCGTTTGCCTTGGGGATAATAATCCTCCACGCGCATGCCGAGCACGGCGCTGATGCGTCCGAAGGCATAGGTCATCATAGAAATCAACGCCCGGTCACGCAGGCCCACAAGATCCGGTGCTTCAGTGACCGTACCATCCGCCAATTTGACTGTGCGGGTGATGGGAATGCTATCGAGCAGCGTGCGTGCCTGATCGGCGTCAAGCACGGTGGTCTTGCCGGTCTTGACCACGTGCTTCGGTCCACGCACCGCGTGCGCCGGATTGGTGGCAAGTACGCCGCCGGTGACCAACCAATTAAACAGCATGCGGATGGCCGCCAGGTGCTGCTTGACAGTGGGCTTCTCAAAGTTCTGATGTAGGCTGCGACATGCAGCGGCTCGATATCAGCGAGCTGGCCGATCTTGTGGTGCTCGCACCAGGCGAAGAACCGGCCGACAGCCGTCATATAGGCCGTGCGGGTGTTCCGGTTGCGGATGGTGGCGGCGAAGAATTCGAGAAAGCGCTTGGTCGCATGCTCGCCGGCATCGGCGATCATCACCGGCACCACCACGGCGCTCGCGGTCGGAATGGCGGGTGCGGCCGCCCGAATGACGGTCAGCTGGCGGCCTGCGTCGGAGGGTTTGTCAACCTCCTTTATGTTGCACTATTCTGCTGGTGACGCTTGACCGGAATGCCGCCGCTCTCCCGTGTCGGTGAACGGAGACGCATAGAGCGTCTTCCGGTGAACCAAAGATGACGTTGAACGATCGCCAAGGCGAAGAGCAGGAATTCATAACCTGTTGCAGGCCGCGATCGCAACGGCTGACTTCTCCCAACATCACGCGTGACACTGAAGAAGGTGGCGCTCGCCGATGCAGCTGCGGCCAGAACGGCTGACCTATGTCAACCGCGTGACACAACCGCCGCCCCCCGAATTGGTTCGAGGTCCTTTTGACAGAGCTGCACCTCGGCGCGACAACCCCGAAAACTTGGAAGGAAGGTCCCAATGTCGAACGTCGAGCAGTTCGAAAAGGCGGTCACCGACGCGGGCGCGGTAGCGATGCGCGTTATGCAAGGGCCCAATGGATCGGAGCGTTTGGGCATTCAAACGCCAGGCGGCTTGATCACGAGAGAAGTTCCTCTGCGAGGAGATTTGGGCAAAGACGTTCAGGCTGCGACAGCCTCAGCTAAGGAAATCGTCGCTAGCGCCGGACACCTTACGTCACCACCGGCCAGAACTCTGACCTCCCGCACGATCTTCGACAGTTCTGCCGGACCACCTGCGTCGCTACCCAACCGCTCGACGCGCCGTCCCTGACGCTGCGTCTGGCTACGCCTGAACCTCCCGTCAAGCAATCGCTCTAGGTTCCCCGGCCGCGCAAGGGCCCGCGGTCGTTCGGCGCAGTTCGGCTGTCATGTCGCGCTCACTAGCGCGCGGGATTACCGCTTTCTGGGCTCTCGCGCGCGCCATAGAGCGGCGCGCGCGGCAACGTCGCTTTGCTCCTAGCGGCCGCGACGGTGCTGGCGCTGGTCACTTGCTTTCAAAGCAGGCAGCGGACACGCCAACTACCAACCGCCAGGGAAGACCCAACGGACCTGAATTTACCAGAGCAACGATCCGAGACGCCCCAAAGCCAGGCTAACCCGACCTCAGGAGCGGCTGTTCAGCGCTGATTTGCCGTTCGACGTCGCAGTGGTTGAGTGAGAACTGGTCGAGGCAGATTTATTCCACTCGCAAGCGAAAACCGGTGCCGCAGTGGCGATCAGAAGCGCAGCGGCAATCATCAGACGGGTCATGTCGCATCCTCCAGCGGATCAAGCTGAACCAACATTGCGCGCCTCCAGCTCGTGCGCAACCCGACCGTCTATCGCTTCATCAGGCAGCTAGCCAACCGTGCGCTATTTTTATCCAAGGAGATTGAGTTGTGGGGAATGTCCTCAGAAAGCTAACCAAAGGCACGCGCCGATTCGCCAGTCGCCAAGGTTAGCGACCGCACACACTCCGACGTTGG
>JAFASL010000615.1 GCA_019244535.1 Alphaproteobacteria bacterium | reverse complement strand
GAATTGCCGCCCGTCGTATCGTCGATGCGCCGCCCCTGCAATTTGACCTTCAATGGGCAGCACACCTCGTCGGTCGCGACCGCCTGGATCGCGCCGTGGACGGTCGCCGCCCACAGCGCCTCCTGGTCCTTCGCAAATTTCAGCGATGGATACGTGTGAAACATCTGCCCGCCGGGGCGCTTATAGTCCTCGGCTGTGTATAGCAAATACTGGTGCAGGGTTTCCCCGTACATCGGATGGCCCTCGGCGCGTGACCGCGCGATCGCCGCGACCCCGGTCGCCGCCGAGACATGCACCATGTAGAGCGCCGCACCCTCGATAATTTCGGCGAGCCTGATTACCCGGTTGAACGACAGATCCTCCGACAACGTGTTGTGCACCTCGGCCATGTTCTCGAAGCCAACCCGGTCCTCGCGGATCAGCTTTTCATACATGTGCATGACGATGTCGTTGTCCTCGGCATGGATCGCCGCGATTCCGCCCGCGGCGCCGAGGATCTTCAACACCTCCCAGATGTCGCCGAACTGCACCATGCGGCCCAGCCGGTTCGGCCGGATGTCGGTCGTGAACATCTTGACCGAGGCGTGTCCGTCCTGGATCGCCTCCGGCAAAGGGTCGAGGACGCCTTGCGAAAGCTTGCCGTGCAGCAGCAGGTGAAAGCCGTAATCGCAATAGCAGGCGCCGGCCCATTCGCGTTTGCGCAGCTCGATCGATTGCTGCAAGGGCTGGTCTGGAGGACAGAGCGCGAAATCGAGCAAAGTCGTCGTGCCGCCATGGAGCGCGGCGCGGCTCACCTGCTCGGGGGGTGCGCTCAACAGATCCTCGTTGCGCCCCGGGAACGGGATCGGCGAACTGCAATGGATGTGCGGATCGACCCCGCCCGGCATCACGATTTGCCCGGCGGCGTCGACGACCCGCGCGGCGCCGATATTCGCAAGCGTGCCCGGCGCGCCAACGGCCGCGATCTTGCCGCCGCTTACGCCGATATCGGCCAGCTCCGCATTGCCGCTCGGCATCACCGCCTGGCCGCCGGTAATGATCAAGTCGAACATGCCGTCTCGCTCCTCCTACATTCCTTGGCTTAGCCTCCCGGCCCCTGCCGGAACGCTGCGTCGGCGGCCCTCTTCTGTGCCGGCGACAATGTCGCATAAAGCGCCTCGAGCGCCGGCAGCATCTTTTTCAACCCGGCCAGCTCCACCTCGCTGTACCTGATGTAGGCCCGCAGGTCGTCTACTGCCGTGGCGCCGGGGGCGGGCTGTTGCGGCGCGCTCGCTTCCGCCCGCGCGTTCTCCCGCATCGCATTGGCCACGGCGCTGAACTGCGCTTCCTGCGCCGGGGTGATCTGCAATCGTTGATGCAGTGTCGCGATATTGGCGTCGACACTTTGCGGCTGCGCGGCAGGCTGGCCCTGCGCCAGCAAGACTTGCGGCGAAGCTCCGGCTAGAGCCGCCTCAGAACCTGCAACAATCGCCGCACCGCCCAAAAAAACGAAAGCCGCAAAGCGCAGCAACATGAGTAATTTCCTTTGCAGTTGGAATTCGAGACCTCAATCAGCCGGGCGCGGCGCCCTGTGTCGCGACCTGCATCATGTAGAGCGATTGGCTCCCGGCCATGAACAGGCGGTCGCGCTTAGGGCCGCCGAAGCACAGATTGGCGCACACTTCGGGCAGCCGGATGCGGCCGATCAGCTTGCCGGCGGGGTTGAACACCAGCACCCCAGCATAGCCGAGCGGCGCGTTGGAGCTGCACCACAGATTTCCGCTAACATCGGCGCGCATCCCGTCGGGCCCGCATTTGACCCCGTCGACGGTCATGTCGGTGAACAGCCGCATATTGCCGACTTTGGTGCCTTGCACGTCAAAAGCATAGATCGAGCGAGTGCCGCCCGGTCCGGCATCACCGGGACCCTTGCCGGTGCTGATCACGTAGAGTGTCTTGTAATCGGGCGAAAAGCAGATGCCGTTTGGGTCGGCCAGCTGGTCCTCGGTGATCACGACGTCGAGCCGCCCGCTCGGGTCCCAGCGATAGACGTTTGTCGACAATTCCCGGCGGCGCCCGCCGATCGCGAATGCGGTCTCGGCGCCGGCACGCGCATTGAACAGCCCTTGCCGATTGCTCGCTCCGCCCGGCTCGTCCGGATGACCTTCGGCCACCGAGCCGCCATATGGCGGATCGGTGAACCAGATGCTGCCGTCGGGATGCGGCACGACGTCGTTCGGCGAGTTGAGCGCCTTGCCGTCATAGGAATCGGCGATGACGGTCACTGAGCCGTCATGCTCCCAGCGAATGACGCGGCGATTGAAATGCTCGCACGAGATCTGCCGGCCCTGGAAATCGAATGTGTTGCCATTGCTGTTGTAGGACGGCCGGCGGAAGACGGTGACCCTTCCGTCGTCCCAGATGTAGCGGTATTGCACATCGCCCGAGACGTCGCTGAAGACGACATAGCGGCCCTGGCTCGACCACGCCGGACCCTCCGCCCACAGCGCGCCGGTCCACACCCGGTAGATCGCCCCTTGGCTGCGCCGCAGCGGCAGAAACGACGGATCAACGACGATTACGTCGGGGTCCGGATAGATCGACGGATGTCCGCGCGCAAAGTCGCGCGGCGGGTTGCTGATGACGGTCGCCGGCGCCCCGAGCTCGGCATTCTGCTGCGCCCGCGCGCCGCTGGAGGAAAGCGCCGCAGCGCCGGCCAATCCCGCCGACCCGGCGAGCAGGCCGCGGCGCGACAGAGACCGGCACGTCTTTGTCCGTTCGATCATCCGTCCTCCCCTCGGTCACGTTCCGCCGATTGTGGACCGGCGCCGGTCGCCGGGCAACAAGTGGTGAAAATCCGACATTCAGCACCCAGTTACGGTTGTCGACCTTGAGCAGCCGCTCGCCGACGCTCGTCCGTTCGACCCGTCATGTCGCACATCAGTCATTCCTCCCAGGCGCGGCTTCGGACGCCACGGCGAAAGGAAGCGGTCCCAGCTTGTCGCTTCTTGCCGTCGCGGCCATGATCGCTCAACACTCGGACCCATCTGAAGAACCGGTAACTCGCAGGCATGAAATCTCGTGTTAAAAATGCTGCTAGAGCGGCCGCTAGAGCGATAGTTGATCGGGCGGCAACCCGCATCGAAACCCATCTAACTTCGTCCTTCGCTCTCGACCCGCGCACGACGCCGGCAACCAAAATCGGACAACTCCAACTTTGGCATTATTACCGTGCCCAAATCGAAGCCGGTTGTGCGCCCAAGCTTCATGAGACAGGCTTCCGCTGTTTTTCTCAGTTTGAAGAGGACGGCAAGATCCTCTTCATCATGGCCGTTTTAGGCATCCAGGAAGGTGTCTTTCTCGATCTCGGTTCCGCGGACGGAGTGAATAGCAACTGCGCAAACCTCGCCTTGAATTTCGGCTGGCGAGGCTTCTTTTTTGACGGCAACTCGTCGAATATTGAAAGGGGGCGTACTTTTTATGATCGCCACCCCGACACGTGGGCCTGCCCTCCAATATTCGTATGCGCGATGATCAATCGCGAGAATATTAATCAGCTTTTAACCGAAGCTTCCGTTCCGTCAGAGGTCGACTTTATGTCAATTGACATAGATGGTAATGACTACTGGATTTGGGACGCTCTTTCCGTCACGACTCCGAAAGTGGTGATGATCGAGACGCATATCGAATTTGGGATGAATGATATCGTCGTTCCGTACGATAAAGATTATGTTTATCCGGGGCGCCACCCCGATTATCACGGCGCTTCACCAGTCGCCATGGAAAAGCTTGCGAGACGCAAGGGCTACCGCTCGTAGGAGCGAACAGGTACGGCTTCAACACCATCTACGTCCGAGAAGGGCTTGCACCCACGCTACCCACCGCTTCTGTCGATAGCATCCTTTCACATCCCCGTAATATGCAGCGCGCTGTCCTATTCGAACCGATCAAGGACTGGGAATACGTACAAGACTAACGCCGCAATGTAAGGGACATTTCGGACCTGGATATTCGCCAGGGACGGGGCTCTCGCATAGAAGGGTGAAATCGCTCAGCTGTTTTGGGCCCGTTCGCGGGCTCAGAGTGGACGAGGATCGAAGGTCGGCAATCCACCTCAAGCTGACCTCGGGCGCGGGTACCAAGTATCAGGTCTTATTCGCCGCCCTGTGTCTGGTCATGATCCTCGCGCCCTCGCTTTCCCCGCGGATCGGGCCGCGCGCGCGGCGCCCAGTCATGCGAGGGAGGAAGACCATGCCGTTGATTTCGTCCTGCAAGCGGAGCCCGCGCCGCGTGCTACACTGGCCGGCGAATAACCGGGAAAGGGATAGCGATGGCGTATGATCTGTTGATCCGCAATGGCCGCATCGTCGACGGCTCGGGAATGCCGGCCTTTCGCGGCGATGTCGGGGTCAAGGACGGCAAGATCGCCGAGATCGGCAAACTGAGCGGTACCGCGACGCGGACGATCGACGCCGCCGGCCGGGTCGTCGCACCCGGCTTTATCGATAATCATTGCCATTACGACGCGCAGGTCACCTGGGACCCGCTGTGCTCGTTCTCCTGCGATCATGGCGCCACCTCGGTGATATTCGGCAACTGCTCGCTGTCGTTGGCGCCGGTGCGCAAGGGGTCGGAGCGGCGTCTCTCCGAGTTCCTCTCCTATGTCGAGGCGATCCCGATGGAGGTGCTCGACACGCTCGAATTCACCTGGGAAACCTTCCCCGATTATCTCGACCAGATGGACCACCATCTCGGCGTCAATGTCGGCAATCTGATCGGCCACACCGCCGTGCGCTATTACGTGATGGGCGACGACTGCCAGAAGCGCACCGCAACCGACGACGAGATCCGCAAAATGCAGGACCTCGTGCGCGACGGCATGAAGGCCGGCGCATTGGGCATGTCGGTGTCGCGTAACCAGGGCCATTACGACCCGCAGGGTGTTCATATCCCGGCCTTGTGGGCCGACGAGAAGGAGATCTTCGCGCTTGGCGACGTATTGCGCGAAATGGGCACCGGGCTGATCCAGTCGGGCGGCGGCAACGGCGCCGAGGTCAAGAACGGGCTGATGAGCCGGCTCTCCGAAGCGACCGGCCGTACCGTTGTGTACAATAATCTGCTGCAAAACATGCGCCGGCCCGATGAATGGAAAGAGCAGATGGCGCTGATCGACGCGTCGACCGCCAAGGGCATCCGCGCCTACCCGATGGCCACGCCGAACCGCATCGTCGATCATTTCACGATGCGCAATTGTCAGGAGTTCCGCGGGCTGCCGACCTGGCACCCGATCCTGCTCGCCTCGGACGAAGAGAAATTGCGGGCCTACAGCGACCCCGAGATCCGCAAAAAGCTGCACGCCGAGGCGGTCGAGTTCAAAGTCGACACGCCGCCGCCCGGCATCTGCCGCACCTGGTGGGACTACATGGAGGTGCAGACCGCGCTGTTGCCAAAGAACAAGGTCTTCGAGGGCAAGACCGTCGGCCAGATCGCGCAGATGCAGGGTAAGGGGATCATCGACGCCTTTCTCGACCTCGTCGTCGAAGAGAACCTCGACACCGAGTTTCTGCACGGCGAGATCAATGTCGACGAAGCCGCGATGGCGAAGATCCTCACCTACCCGAACGCCCTCATCGGCCTTAGCGACGGCGGCGCGCATGTGCAGTTCCAGAGCGGGTTTGGCTTCTCGACCCGGCTGTTGGCCGAATGGGTGCGCGAGAAAAAGGTCATGTCGCTCGAGCAGGCGGTGCGGCGCCTGACTTTCGACTCCGCCTCGATCTTCGGCCTCTATGACCGCGGCCTGTTGCGCCCCGGCATGGCCGCCGACATCGTGATCTTCGACCCCGACACGGTAAAGCCGCTGCCGCTTGAAGTCCTGCACGACTTCCCGACCGGCGCCAAGCGCATCAAGGAGCCCGCCCAGGGCATCATGGCGACCGTCGTCAACGGCGAAGTCCTGATGGAAGACGGCAAGCACACCGGCGCCCTCCCCGGCCGCGTCCTGCGCAACACCTATTACCACGCCAACCACGGGTAATCCCGCCGATGCGGATTTGGTATTGTCGAATTGACAAATGCCGGCAGCTGGGGTATCTTCGAAGGACGTCGCTGTGCCGGCTTTCGCTATTTTGAAGAAAACAGCGAAAAAACGGCGGAAGGTTCGCTGTATTTTGGTTGCTGGACAGTCGGCGGCCCAGGGTTTCCGCGGAGCACGAGGTCCCGATCGCTGATAATCTGCTGCAAATAACAGCTAAAACAGCAAAACCGCCGGCGCCAGTAACGAGCTGAGAGGCGGCTAACCCGCGGCCGTGCGGCGCCTCGCGTTCGGGCCGGGCTCGGCGGTCACCTCGACCGCGACGGTCATGTCGAGCGCGTCCGACGGAAAGCCGGTCCAGGTGCCGGCGACCGGCACCGCCTGGCGCGGGTCGCGCACGACGGCGACGCGGATCAGATCGTGATTGCCGACGATGCCGTTTGTCGGATCGAACTCGACCCAGCCGGCGCCGGGCAGATAGACGCGCAGCCACGCATGGGTGGCGCCGCCGCCGACCCGTCCGCCGCGCCCCTTCTCCGGCACATAAAGATAGCCGGAGACGAATTGCGCGGCGAGCCCGAGCGAGCGGACCGCTTCCATCATCAACACCGCAAAATCCCGGCAGCTGCCGCTGCCCAGCCGCAATGTCCGGATCGGGTCCTGGATGCCGCTCTCCTCGCGCGCGACGTAAGTCAGGCTCTGGCGGATCCCATTGTTCATTGCCGCCAACAGCTCGGTCGTCTGGCTGCGGCCGTCCGCGCGCAGGAACTGCCGCGCCCATTGATCGACCTGATGTTCGGGGTCGAGATATTGCCGCTCAATCGACCGCAACAGATCGGGCATCTCGTCGGCGCCATAAGTGAACGGGTATTTTTCGGCGTATGCCTCGATCGTGAAATCGAGCACGTTGGTCGGCGAATGCTCGAGGCGAATGACGCTCTCGAAGCGCAGCTCCTGCGCCCGGCCGGCGAATCGCGCGATCGCGACGCAGTTGCCGAACACGTCGTGGACCCAGCGGATATCCATCGGTTCCGGGGTGATCGCGAGTTTGGTGTCGAGCAGCTTCTGGTCGTAACTGTCGCGCGGCCGCAGCATCATTCGGTGTTCGCCAAGGGCCACGGGCTGCTTGTAGCGGTAGGTCGTGACGTGCCGGACGGTCAGGACGGGCATTGCTCGGCTATTTCGGGCTGGCGGTCTGGGACTGAGACAACTCGGGTGTATAACCAAAAAACGCGATCGAAAGTTCGCGCGTGATCGCGATCAGCTGCCGCTGTATCGAATCGAGAAATTCGTGAAGTCCGCTCTGCAAAATCGCCGAGATGTTGAGCGTGCCGAGCAAGACCTGGAGGCGATCGAGCTCTTCGGCCGCGTCGTTCCCGCGGCGCAGGCCATGATGCGATTTGACCTCGCCAAGCAGCCGGCCGACCTCGCGGACGCAGTGATGGACCGAGCGCGGGAATGCGATATTGAGCAGCAGAAACCCTGCCACCCGCGCCGGTGTCGTGCTGCCGGCGTGCAGCCGCCGGAAGGCGTGATAACCCGCGGCCGAGCGCAGCAATGCATGCCACTGGCTGACATCGACCGGGGAGCCGACATCGGCAACATTGGGAAGCAGCAGGTGATATTTGATGTCGAGCAGGCGTGTCGTCTGGTCGGCCCGCTCGAGGTAGCGGCCGATTTGATAGAAGTACCATCCCTGGTCGCGGAAGAAGGTGCCCTCGGTGATCCCGGTATGGGTCTGGCACGCTTCCTTTATCGTCGCGAACAGACCTGCCAGATTGCCGGGCGAGAGGTCGCTCGCCGTCAATTCGGCCAGACGATTGAAGAAGACGTTGAGCTGCACCCACATCTCGGTCGAAATGAGCGGCCGCAACGTCCGGGCGTTCTCGCGGGCATAGCGCATCGCGCTGAGGATCGATGTCGGGTTGTCGCCGTCGATCACGTAGAAATTCACGACGCTATGCACCGAGGCTGCGTCGTGACTGGTGAAAAACCGTTCCTCGTCCGAGTTCAGCTGGACGATTGAGCGCCAGTTCTGGCCGCCACGGCTATCTCGCGAAAAGGTCTCGTTGACATCGAGGATGCGCGCGAGGTTCTCGGCTCGTTCGACATAGCGCGCCAGCCAGAAGATGCAGTCCGCATAGCGGGCGAGCAGAGCGTCAGGCAACGACCCAGGTATCCTTTGAGCCGCCGCCCTGCGACGAATTGACGACGAGCGAGCCGCGGCGCAAGGCCACCCGGGTCAGCCCACCGGGGAGGATCCAGGTGCCCGATCCGGTAACCGCAAAGGGCCGCAAATCGACGTGACGCGGCTCGACATGCCCGTCCACCAAGGTCGGCGCGACAGACAGCTTAATGCAGGGCTGACTGATGTAATTCGCCGGATCGGTCAGTAATTTGCTGCGGCAATCATCCAGCTCCAGCCGGCTTGCCTTCGGGCCGACGGTGATCCCGTAACCGCCGGCCTCGCCGACCGGCTTCACGACCAGCTCGGCCAAATTGTCCAGCGTGTAGCGCAGCGATGCCGGCTCACGGCAGATGTTGGTTTCGACATTACGCAGGATCGGCTCCTGGCCGAGGTAATACTGGATGATCCGCGGCATATAGGCGTAGACGGCCTTGTCGTCGGCGACCCCCGTCCCGACGGCATTGGCGAGCGCGACGTTCCCCGCCCGATAGGCGCGCATCAGCCCCGGGACCCCCAGCATGCTGTCGGGGCGGAA
>JAFASL010000609.1 GCA_019244535.1 Alphaproteobacteria bacterium | reverse complement strand
GACCCGGTGCGCTCGCTCGACGACATCGTCGCGCTCGGCGAGGAGGTCAGGCGCAAGGGCTTCAAGGGGCTCAAGACCAACCTGATCCGCTTCGACCGAGACAAGCCCTACATGTACGGCCCGGGCACAGGCAACCCGCCCGGTTTTCCCGAGCTCAATGTCGACCACCACATCGTCGATGCTGCGGTCGCGCAATTGGAGGCGTTCCGCCGCGGCGCCGGCCGCGATGTCGGGCTCCATCTCGACACCAACTTCAATTACAAGATCGACGGCTACATCAAATTGGCGCGGGCCTTGGAGCCGCTCGATCTGGTATGGCTCGAGATCGACCTTTACGACCCCGCCGGGCTGGCATTGATCCGCCGGTCCGCCCGCACCCCGATCTCGTCTTGCGAATCTTTATACGGCAGGCGCCAGTTCCGGCCGTATTTCGAGCAACAATCGGTCGATTACGCGATCATCGACGTGGCGTGGAACGGCATCCTCGAATCATTAAAGATCGCGGCGATGGCCGACGCCTACGAGGTCAACATCGCACCACATAATTTCAACGGTCATCTCGGTTCGCTGATCAGCGCACACATGTGCGCCGTTGTGCCGAACTTCAAAGTCATGGAAATCGATATCGACGATGTCACCTGGAAGGACGACATCATCACCGTGCCACCAGTCATCGAAAACGGGGATCTCGTATTGCCGAAGGGGCCCGGCTGGGGCGCCGACGTCAACGAGGAATTCGTGCGCGCCCACCCGCCGCGGCGGTGAATAGGTTTTCGGGCCTGGTGGCGCGGATATGTGGCGATGGACCCGACGACGACCGTGGTGTCGGCATTCTTCTTCGCGGCGTCCATGATCGCCGGTGTGCAATCGGGCTCGGTGGTGCCGACCACAGCCGCTCATCCGAGCGGTAGCGCTGCCGCTGACAGTTCTGCGGCTGACAGCAGTCCCAGCGACAGCGGCCTTCAAAGTCGCGGCGGGAGCCCGGCCGGCGGCGGCTCGGCGAAAAAGGCTCCCACCGGTGACCGCGGCTCGCTTGCGCCGTGTTCGCCCGGTCCCCCCTACACGTCACTGCCCTGCCTGCCGGTCCAACGATAGCAGCAAATACGTAGACCGCCGACCTCGCAGCACCGCGAAGCCGAGCAGTGATGCGCTCAGCAAATTCAGCGTAGCAGGTTCCGGCACTGCCAAGTTGACGGAGAAGAAGAACGGGTCGATCGAAAAGGGCACTGGAGCACCGTTCAGAGTGGTGAGTTGGAAGCTCGCGGTTCCGGCAATCCCGGTAAAGTCGCGCTGAAACGTCGCATCAGGGTACGACGCCAGGATCCCGTTATCCGCGTTCGATGCACTGAAGATGCCGTACAACGTATCAGCAACACTGGTCAGATCATAGAAATCGCCGAGATATGGGTGGAATTGGATTGCCGGAGAGGCGTTACTTTGTATTCCTAGCAAAGTGTCGCTTGTGCTAACGAAGTCATCGGTAGTCGTCAGAAGATGCTGCGACAGTTCGTTAGTGACGGGATCGTATTGAGCGTAGAGTAGCCCGATGTCACCGTTGGCGAGGACAGAGACGCCCGGCAGAGCCGATCGCACATTAAGGGGAGTCGTGAATTTCGGGACCGACCAGGTCACGCCTCCATCGGTCGACTCTACGACATTCAACTGTAGCTGCCCGGGGCCGGGTACGTTTCCATAAACGACGACGACATGGTTCGCATTATTGGGGTCGACAGCGATAGCAAGATCGCTGCTGGTGCGTTCTTGGCCGAGGGTGACGGGCGTATTGGACGTGTTCGCGAAATAACCCGTCGTAGGGGCAGCGCTCACACCCGCCGAAAAGGATGCACCGGAATTGGTCGACTTGACGACGACCACTTGTGAACCGGGGAAAAGGGTTCCACCGGTGACAACGGAGGAAGGGCCCCAACGCGTGAATGCTGCATAAACCGTGCTGCCATTGATGGCTTGGCGCACCGATGGGGCATCCTGACCTGCGGCCGGGTTGACCGTCTCAAGGGTAATCGGTGGAGCGAATGTCGCTCCGTTATCCGATGAGACCCTGATCGATGCCGTTCTACCGCCGGTATTGCCTAAATGATTGTAGGCCTCGTAAGTCTGGCCTGATGGGCCTGTCCTGATCCAAGGCTGATCGAGGAATTGAGTTGGATTGAAGACATTGATCGGAGCGCCAAAGTTGCTTCCGGCAACGCTCCCTGAATACGTACTGATCTGGGTGTTGCTGCCAATCCCCGTAAACGCCAGTGTTGCCGTCAACACCGCCACGCCATCCTGGCGCCACGCTATGGACTTGTCGACGGTGCTAAGATTGCCGTAGTCGGACCAGATCGTGCCCCCGTTTATGCTCTTGAAGTAAGGAGTTCCGCCTCCGAAAGTTCCAGCGATCATCTGCGAGGGATCGAGCGGGTTCACCCCCAAGCTCGGCTCGGAGTTCTGGAACGTTTCAGAGCTATCTGAATTCGGGATCACGTCTACCACGTTAATCAGCGCGGCGCGTGCCGCTGGAGCCATCGATAGCAGCGGTATTACTGCTCCCACACTCAACCCAGCTATTAAGTAGAGGCATCGAACCCTGTGCCCGATCTGCCTATGCACCGGCCTGGAAATACCGCCCACAGCTTCCCTCCGCTTCGTTTCGTTGGATGCCAAACTCGCCGACAAGGTTAACAAGCAACGTTAATGCCAGCCGACAACGCCGCAAAAATGCAGTTTTCTCGAACGCGTTGCGGTCCAACGGCGTGGCCGCAGATTCGAGCTTGTAAAAAATTCCGACGTTTTAGCTGCCCATCCCTCCTGTGGCGTAAATGATGTCGCCAATATTGATCGGCCGCCCTCGGCTGCGCTCCTTTCTGGTCTGACGCCGTTTTCAGCCTCTGTTTACCCGCCGCCAGGGACGAGTGTGGTCACAGGGCTGTAAAAATTTTCGACACCAGGGCCGAAGGCCGCCAACATTAATGTTGGCGGGAGCGAGTGATGCTGTGGATCCGTTGCTCCGGCCTATGGCAGCCGGGACGGAAAGAACGAGGAATTTGCACCGGGGTGGATTACTTTGCCACGGAAATGCACGGGCTAGCCGAACAGCTAAATCTCGGCCGAAGATCACAACAGGAAGGGCGTTGCGATGCGGCGCGATAAGGCGCACCCTCTGCCCGAAATCCGCAAGCAACAGAAGGAGCCGGCGGTGAGCGACAACACCCAGGATTTCAACTTTCTGCAGGGCGTCAAGGTCGTCGATTTTACGCAGTTCGAGGCAGGGACGACCTCGACCGAGGTGCTGGCCTGGTTCGGCGCCGAGGTGGTCAAGATCGAGAATCCGGGGCGCGGCGACCCCGGCCGCCGACTGCGCCCCGGCAAGCCCGACGACGACCCCTGGTACTTCCATCAGTTCAACGTCAACAAGAAGTCGCTGGCGATCAATCTGAAGTCGCCCAGGGGCCTCGAGATCGTAAAGGACATGCTGAAGCAGGCCGATGTCACGGTCGAAAACATGGCGCCGGGCACGATCGAGCGGCTCGGCCTCGATTACGACTCGGTCAAAAAGCTCAACCCGCGGATCATCTATTGCCAGATCAAGGGGTTCGGCAGCGGCAGCCCGCATGAGAGGGGGCTGGCCTTCGACATGATCGCGCAGGCCGCCGGCGGCCCGATCTCCGTCACCGGCGAACCCGACCGGCCGCCCGTCAAGCCCGGCCTCAGCTTTGGCGACACCGGAACCGGCATGCTGATGGCGGCGACGATCCTTGGTGCGCTGCACGAGCGCAACCGCACCGGCCGGGGAAGGCGACTGCAGGTAGCGATGCAGGACGCGATGATCCACTACATGCGCACCTGTTTTGCGACGATGGCGCGCACCGGCAACGCCGCGCCGCGCCGGGGCGCCAAATCGGGCGGCGGCAACAACGCGCCATCGGGCCTCTACCCGGCCAAGGGCGGCGGGCCGAACGACTATGTCTATCTGACCACCAGCCGGGCCAACCCCGAGCATTGGTCGCGGCTGATGAAATTGATCGGGCGCGAGGATTTGATCGAAGATCCGCGTTTTGCGACCGGCGATCTCCGTGTCAAAAACGAGAAGGAACTCGACGCGATCATCGGCGAGTGGACGCGACAGCACGACAAGCGCGAGGCGATGGAGAGGCTGATTGCCGTCGGGGTGCCGTCCGGAGCCGTATTCGACACGATGGAATTGCAGAACGAGCCGAGCTTTGAGGAGCGCGGCATCATGCAGAGCGTCCACCACCACAACGGCGACTACAAGATGGCGACCTGGCCGGTACGGATCGACGGCAAGACGGTGCGGCTCAAAGGATCGCCCGCGCTCGGGCAAGACAGCGCCGAGGTGCTGCATAATTGGCTCGGGATCGGCGAGCGTGAGATAGAAAAGCTGCGACAGGAGGGTGTCGTCTAGTCCCATCGCCAGTGAGCGGACGATTCGTCCGCAATGGGTAACCTCGGCGGTTTGCGCAGAACGGAACCGGTTCGACAGCCGCAGTGGCCGCCGAGGCATTCGCTCGCTTGACACTCGGCTGGGTCTTCGGCACCTGAACGGGTCATGCACTCAGCCGATTATCTTTCCGCCGGCCTGCTCGGCATCGTCGAGGGGCTGACCGAGTTTTTGCCGGTTTCCTCGACCGGACACCTGATTCTTGCCGACAGCCTGCTCGGCATCGAGGGGCCGGAGAGCAAACTGTTTGACATCGTGATCCAGCTGGGTGCGATCTTGGCGGTGTGCTGGGTTTATCGCGAGCGGTTCACGCATGCCGCATTGGGATTGACCTCTGATCCGCTCTCTCAGCGCTTTGTCGCAAATATCGTAATCGCCTTTCTGCCGGCGGCGGTCGTCGGCGTATTCGCGCACCGGATCATCAAAGAGGTGCTGTTCTCGCCGTGGGTGGTGGCTGTCGCCCTGATCATCGGCGGCTTTCTGATCCTGATTATCGAACGGGTGCGCCCGCGGCCGCAGGTCCTCGATGTCGACCAGATGAAGATGCGCACGGCGCTCGGGATCGGCTGCTGTCAGATCCTGGCGATGATCCCCGGTGTGTCGCGCGCCGGCGCGACGATCATGGGCGCGATGATGCTGCGTGTCGACCGGGCCGCGGCGACGCAGTTCTCGTTTTTTCTTGCGGTGCCGACGATGCTCGGCGCGACGGTCTATGACCTCTATAAAAACCGCGCCATCCTCACTGTCGAGGGGAGCGAGTTGATTGCGATCGGGTTCGTCGTCGCGTTCCTCTGTGCCCTCTTCGTCGTGCGCACACTCGTCGGCTTTGTCAGCCGCCACGGTTTCGGCGTCTTCGCCTGGTACCGCATTGCGATCGGCGCCGTTGCGCTACTGCTCCTCACGATGGCGCGCTGACCCTTCTAGTCGGCGAGCGGCTCGCAGCGGAACCCGTCGCCCCAGCGCTTGATGCGCCCGACCGAGGGCGAGGGAAAGTGCATCGTGCAGCACAAGGTGCCGGTGTCGCAGTAGCGTTCCAGAAACCTGCGCCGCGTCGCGCTCGCCTGCGCCGGCTCGTAATCGACCCGCATCACAAGGTCCGGATAGCGCGCCTGGATCGGCGAGTGGATCAGATCGCCGGTAAACACCGCCTCGTCGCCGCTGCGCCCAGCACAGACAGCGAAGTGATCGGGGGTATGGCCGGGGGTTGGGGTCAGCCGGATATGGTCATCGACGGCATGGTCGCTGGTGACGAGCTCGGCTCTTTTGGCGTCGATGATCGGCAGCACGCTGTCCCTCATCGGGTCGAGCGGGGTCTCGCGATCGACACCCTCCCAATATTCGTATTCTTTTTTCGAGAACAGGTACTTGGCATTGGGAAAGGTCGGGACCCAACGCCCGTTCTCCATCCGCGTATTCCAGCCGACATGGTCGCCGTGCAGGTGCGTGCACATGACGAAATCGATGTCCTCGACCGAGAAGCCGGCCGCCTTCAGCCCGCGCATCCAGGAATCGTCCTTCTTCTGGTGCCAGGCCTCGCGATGCGGAAACGACTTGTTGTTGCCGATGCAGGTATCGACCAGGATCGTGTGGTGCGGGGTCTTGACGATGTAGGACTGGAAGCACAGCACGACATTGCCGGTCTTCGCCTCGTAGGCGCCGTCGCGCTCCATCCAGCCGCGGTTTTCCTCGAAGGTGTCGTCGCCGAGGGTCGGCAGGAATTCGCGCAGCGGGGTGAACCCCTGCTCCTGCTCGAC
>JAFASL010000483.1 GCA_019244535.1 Alphaproteobacteria bacterium | reverse complement strand
CCGCGAGTTCGCCGTTCCGCAAGCCCGCAACCTAACCTAATGAAAACGGGTGATTATACCGTGTTAGGATTCATTTCTACCGAGATGACGTAGAACCGGCCTATTCGCGAACGTTCTGGCCTGAGCGAGTTGCACCAAGGTGGCGGGACACAGACTGATCCAGTCGCATTTGACCGCGCTGTAAATGGCCATTTAAGGCCCTTAATAGTGAAGCCAACGTTAATTACGATTCCCCAAAATTAACCACGCTCATAATAGAATATTTTTACAAATTCGAGTTAATTGTCGAACTCTTTCGGCAAACTAGGTCTGATGACGTGATAATGAAAAACTTACCTTTGGTATTAATGATTGCCGCGGGAGTTGTCGCATTGGGCGGTATCTCGAATAATACCTTAGCGGCGACAGTCGCGTACGACTTCTCCGGTACAGTTTCCGGCGACCAGGCGCTTGGGGGCAGCCACAGCTACACCGCCGCCGGGGGGCCCGCTCTCACAGCGATTTCGGGATCGTACAGCCAATCAGGCACGGGCGTCCCGGTCGCTGGGGACGCCTTTACTGCCGGCGGACAACTGGTCGGCAACAATCGTGGCACTGACGAGATGGGGGTCGGCGTCTGCTTCGGGAATGGGTGCAATAACGGTCATATCGACGATGCCCCGGAGATCGATGCCAGCGGACGCGAAGCTGTCAGGCTCGACATCTCGGGCCTGTTTTCATCCTTCGGCTCGTTTACGATTAACGCGGATTCTGCCACTGACGGCGAGGTGCTCGGGATCTTCGCCGGCAATGCTGCGGGGACTGCTCTCGGTGCGAAGCTGGCGGATGCGACCAGCGCAGGTGGCAATGTGTCGATCACGCCGACCAGCAACTATCTGTTCTTTGTCGCCGACAACACCACCACGAGCGGCGCGGATGTGTTGTTGCACTCGTTGACCGTCACTCCTAATGCAGTCCCCGAGCCGGCCAGCCTCGCGCTGTTGTCGACAGCTCTGGTCGGGGTCAGCCTGTCGCGGAGACGCCGTCGCGGTTTCGGTTGCGGCGTATTGAAGCGTAGCGAGCGGAGGGGGCTCTGATAGGAACCACCGGTGTGGCGAGGGGCACGGATTGCGCGCTGTCGCCGGCGGCGGCCAGGATCATGCTGCTTGGAACCGGACGTCTGCGACATTAGAGGTGCCGGCGAGAAGCAGGAACTGGGCGTCGGCAACGCCATCGTTGCGGAAGTAATGCATCCGGCCGGCTGGGTTCCATATGACATCCTTCGGCCCCAGCCGCTCTTCAACCCTATGCCCCGACTCCTCCCAGCCAACAGTGACACAACCCTCGAGCACGAAATAAGCATCCTCGGCGGGGCGCGTATAGCCGCATACCGCGACGCCTTTGGGCAGGTGGATCATCTCCATGCTGTACCCGCCAGGTGGCGCACCGTCGCCGCCGATATAACTAAGACGGGCTAAACCGGCGTTCCATACCGGCCGTTGCGCCGCAGAACGCACGATGTGGCGGGCGAACTCCTGCTGGTGCGGATCGCGGCTGGTGACGTCGAAAACGCGGGTCTTCCCCGGCGCGGCACCAAAGCGGCGTGCGGTCTGCGGGTCGCTGTCGCGCGGATGGCAGACATAAACCGGCGGTTTTGGCGCTCCCGTGCCGACGCTGATCGACATCAACACCGGCTCGACCCCGTCGTTGCGGAAACCGTGCGGGCGGCCTGCCTTGTTCAACACCATGTCGTTCGGCCCGAGGCGTGCCTCGATCACCTCGTCACCCCACGCCCACCCGACGGTCAGCACGCCTTGGAGCACCAGGAAATGTTCCACCACCTCGTGGGAGTGGCACGCCGCGTATTTACCGACCGGCTGGTGCACCAGACTCAATGTGAACTGTCCGGGTTTGAGGGTGCCCGGGTCATCCGCTTTGGGCGAGCCGCCGGCGCCGATGTAGCGCATCTGCGCCCGCTCCAGCTCGGGAAAGCCCCGGCTTCCCGGGAACGCATCCCAGTCGAAGCTCTTGTCGGTGTGGCGGCCGATAAAGCTCCGCATCTCGCCGGTAAAGTCTAGCTGTTTGGTCTGCGTGAGCTCTGACATTGAACCTCCTGACAGGACGTTGGCCGATCCGGCGGTCTTGTCCTGCTAATTGTGGCTTGCACGCGTCCGGTTCAACAACGGGGTATTACCGTTCTTTTGAGACGATAGCTTCCCTTCGGTCGGCTTTTGACCGATTTTGCTTACCGGGACAGCCCGGCCGGCGGTGCCTGGCGGATGGGATGGGAGCGGTAGATGGCTCAAACTATTGCTGACCAGATCGCGGAGGTGCTGGCCGCTGCCGGCGTCAAGCGGATCTACGGCATTGTCGGCGACAGTCTCAATGGCCTAACCGACGCGCTTCGCCGCCAGGGCAAGATCGAATGGGTGCATGTCCGCCACGAGGAGGTTGCCGCTTTCGCGGCTGGGGCCGAGGCACATCTGACGGGTGAGCTTGCCGTCTGCGCCGGCAGCTGCGGGCCAGGCAATCTGCACTTGATCAACGGATTGTTCGATTGTCACCGGTCGCGCGTGCCGGTGCTCGCCATTGCCGCCCAGATCCCTTCGGCCGAGATCGGCTCCGGTTATTTCCAAGAGACACACCCGCAGACCTTATTCAGAGAATGCAGCCATTATTGCGAGCTGATTTCTGGCGCGAACCAGATGCCGCGCGCTCTGGAAACTGCGATCCGCGAAGCGGTTGGTAAGCGCGGCGTGTCGGTACTGGTAATCCCCGGAGATGTCGCGCTGCAACCCGCATTGGATGCGCCGCCACAGAAGACGGCGGGTTTGTTGCCGACAGCACCTGTCGTAGTGCCCGCCCGACAGGACCTCGATCGACTCGCGGCACTGCTGAATGACGCAGCTCGCATCACAATGTTGTGCGGTTCGGGATGCGAAGGTGCCCACGCGGAGCTAATGGCATTGGGCAACCGCCTGAATGCGCCGATCGTGCATACGATGCGCGGCAAGGAGCACGTCGAATGGGACAACCCTTACGACGTAGGCATGACCGGACTGATCGGGTTTTCGTCCGGTTATTACGCTATGCTCGACTGCGACGCGCTGTTGATGCTCGGAACCGACTTTCCGTATCGGCAATTCTATCCTCAGCGTGCCGCGGTTCGCATTGCGCAGGTCGATGTCAGAGCCGAACAGATCGGACGCCGCGCCGCGGTCGATCTTGCAATAGTGGGGGATGTGCGGCCGACGATCGAGAGACTGCTGCCGCTGTTGGAGGGCAAGCGGGACGGCTCCCACCTTTCGCGGGCGCAGCAGCACTATGCGAAAGCGCGCAAGGAGCTGGACGACCTCGCCGTGGGCACCCCGGGCAAGAGGTTGATCCATCCGCAGCAGATCGCGAAAGCGATCAGCGACCATGCTGCAGAGGATGCCGTCTTCACCTGCGACGTCGGCCTTCCGACGGTGTGGGCCGCCCGTTATCTGGCGATGAACGGCCGGCGGCGGCTGATCGGATCGTTCTGGCACGGCTCGATGGCCAATGCGTTGGCGCAAGGCATCGGCGTGCAGGCCACATTTCCGGGCCGGCAAGTGGTCTCCCTTTCCGGCGACGGCGGGTTCGCGATGCTGATGGGCGACTTCCTCAGCCTCGTGCAGCTTCGCCTGCCGGTTAAGGTGGTCGTGTTCAACAACGGCGCGCTGGGCTTCATTGAGCTCGAGCAGAAATCCTCGGGCTTTCTCAACACCGGCACCGAGCTCAACAATCCGAATTTCGCTGCGATGGCCGAAGCTGTTGGCGTGCGCGGCATCAGGCTCGAAGACGCCGGCGATGTCGATGCCGGGATTGCCGCTGCATTCGCCCATAACGGGCCGGTTCTGGTCGATGCGGTCGTCAATCGCACCGAACTCGCGATGCCGCCCTCCATCACGATGGAAATGGCGAAGGGCTTCACGCTCTATATGGTAAAAGCTGTAATTAGCGGCAAAGCCGACGAAGTAATCGACCTTGCCCGGACCAATCTGTGGCGCTAGCGGGAGACGTTACTGAAGCGAACTGGCGAGCTTATCGGCTCGCGGTGCGGCCGCAATGGCCTCAGGCTTCCGGCAGACGCACGCCGCTCGCGGCAAGCTCGGCGGCGAGCTCCTTCTTGAGCCGCGCGAGCCCCTCTTCGCTGCCCGATTCTGCGCGGGCGACGAGCACCGCCTGGGTATTGGAAGCGCGCAATAGCCACCACCCATCGGAAGTGCGTACCCGCACGCCATCGATGTCGGTCATCTCCGC
>JAFASL010000442.1 GCA_019244535.1 Alphaproteobacteria bacterium | reverse complement strand
AAGGAGGCCAAACCTTAGCTCGTTTGCCTTGCTGCGTATCCGTTTCGTCGAGCTTATTCATAGGGGCTTTCGCTGCCCCTGCCGCCAAGATTTCCGCGAGACCGGAAGCCGCACCGACTTCAAAGAGCGGAAGTTCGCCAAATTCATAAGATTAGAATCCGAAGCCTCGTTGTGTTGGGTCAGGTTTAGCTCCCTCACAGGAATTTCGGAACGTCCGGGGAAATTTGCAGACGCTACGAAGGTGCATAGCAAAACACAGGTTCGCGAGATGGGTTTGGGTCGCGAATCGGCTGCCCTCATTGAGCTGGAAACGGGCCGCCGTCGGCTGTCAAAACTAATGGTTGGTGCTTGCTATGTGCTTGCTGGCTACTTCAAACGTTTTCCGCTTGTGACAGCAATTCTGTGAAAAAGTTGGCGCGCCCGAGAGGAGTCGAACCCCTAACCCCCAGATCCGTAGTCTGGTGCTCTATCCAGTTGAGCTACGGGCGCGTGCCGAGAGCGGGCCGGCGATGCACGGCGGCCACAACTACCCCACCGCGGTCCGTGATGGCAAGACGCATCGTTTGCGCCCCGTGCTGGCCGCCGACTGTTGCCGCAACCACATAGGGCCGATGAGCCCCGATGCAATAGCGCCGCGCGCGATCGTGGCGGACAATCCGGAGACGCGCCCGTCGGTCACCTTGCTTGCCGGAAGGCATCGGCGCGCCGAAGGCGGGCACCCGTGGATCTACTCCAACGAGATCGCGATGGATGCCGGGGCCAAGTCGCTGGCCCCCGGCAGTCTCGTCACGCTGCGTCGGACTGACGCCAGCCCGCTCGGGGTTGCGATGTTCAACCCCCACACGCTGCTCGCCGCCCGGCTTCTCGATCGCGACATGACACGCCCAATCGGCCGCCGTTTTATTGCCCGTCGCATCGGGCGCGCCCTGAAATTGCGCGAGCGGCTGTTCGACATGCCGTTCTACCGTCTCGTCCATGCCGAAGCCGACGGACTGCCGGGGCTCGTGATCGACCGTTTTGGCGCGGTCCTCGTCGTGCAATCGAACGCCGCCGGAATGGCGCGGCTCGAGACCGTCATGCTCGACGCGCTCGGAGAATTGCTGAGCCCGGAAGCCATCGTGTTGCGCAATGACAGCCCGGCACGCGAGCTCGAAGGCCTGGCGCCCGAGGCGCGGCTCGCAAGCGGCCGCCTCGACCGCCCGGTAAAGGTCCACGAGAACGGAGCCGTGTTCCGCGCTGACCTTCTCGGCGGACAAAAGACGGGATGGTTCTTCGACCAGCGCGACAATCGCCGTTTTGTCGCCGCCCTGGCGCGCGGCGCCCGCGTTCTCGATCTTTATTGCTTTACCGGCGGGTTTGCCGTACAGGCGGCGCGGGCCGGCGCCGTCGCGGTGCTGGGTGTCGACCGCTCCGAACCCGCGCTGGCGCTCGCGGTCGAAACGGCCCAGCTGAATGGCGTGGCTGAAACCTGCTCGTTTCGCCGCGCCGAAGCCTTCGCCGAGGCCGCCCGCCTCGCTGCGCTCGGCGAACGCTTTGACATCGTCATTGCCGACCCGCCCGCCTTTGCCAAATCGCGCAAGGACGTTGGAGCCGCATTGCGCGGCTACCGCAAGCTCGCCAGGCTCGCCGGTTCGGTTACCGCTGGCGGCGGGATACTGTTTGTTGCTTCCTGCTCGTTCCACGTAGGGGCTGCCGAGTTTGCCGAGGCGGTGCGCCGCGGCTTGGCCGATGCCGGCCGCGCCGGCCGCATCCTGCGGCTCGCCGGCGCCGATGCCGACCATCCGATCCACCCGGCATTGCCGGAGACCGCCTATCTGAAGACGCTGACCTTGGCTCTCGACTAGAGCCGCTCGCGGGCCAAACACCCCGTTTGGCCCGCTCCCGTCAAATTACCGAAGTTCCATTTTCTTGGGCTCACGTTCGCCGATCACGGTAGAGTGCCCCAGTTGTAATTAACGCATGTGGCAAGGGAGAGGGATCATGATGCAGTCGCAGGCCGGCGCTACCGCGCGGGCAATATTATTCATCTTTTCGATAATAGGATTTTGCAGCCCAGCCCGGGCCGACGCAACGGCCGATATCCGCAGCCTCGAGGACCGCTTTGTTGCAGCGTTCAAGGCGAAAAACGTCGACGCGATCATGAAGGCTTATGCACCAGGCCAGAAATTGGTGGTTTTCGATGTGGTCCCGCCGCGGCAATACGTCGGCGCCGCAGCCTACCGCAAGGACTGGCAAACCTTTTTCGACAGCCTCGACGGCCCGATCGCCGTCGAATTGAGCGACCTCGACGTCGCGGCCGACGGCAACCTCGCCTACAGCCACAGCATTCAACATGTGACCGGCACCGACAAGCATGGCAAGAAGCTCGATCTCACGGTGCGCGTGACCGACGTCTATAAAAAGACGCACGGCCGGTGGGAAATCATTCACGAGCATGTCTCGGTGCCGGTCGACCTCGAGACCGGCAAACCCGACCTCGTCTCCAAGCCGTAGCTCGCGACAGATGCCGTCTGGGCAGGCGCTGAGAACCCGCGCCCGCAGTGGCATTAGGGCCCCGCGGCCGCTCGTTTTGCAATACGCCAGGCGGCATCTCGGTTTTCTTGTCGGGCTGGTGGTTGCGGGCGTCGCGTTTGGCGCCCTCTACCGGTACCTGTTCGATCCGCTCGAAGAACGGACTTTACCGTTCTTCATCCGCAGCTGCCTCCATGCCGTCGCGGTGATTTGCAGCGGCTGGGCGGTGCAACTGGGCTTCACTGCGGCGCCCCGTTCTCGTTTGGGCAACGCGCTGCGACGATTGCCGCTGGCCGGCGAGTTTACCGTCAAGGCGATCGCGATGACAACGGTGTTGACGACCGTCACCGTCGCCGTCGAATTCGTGCTCTACCCCACACTGCCGGGGACGCACTGGTTCACCAGGGATCTGCCGCGGATTCTCGCCATCGCTTTTACCGCCTCCTTACTTGTCGGGGCGATCTTCGAGTTGCGTCGGCTGGTCGGCGACCGGGTTCTTGGCAGCTTTCTGCTCGGCACCTATCGCCGGCCGAAGCGCGAGCAGCGCATTGTAATGTTTCTCGATATCCGGTCCTCGACCGCGCTCGCAGAGCGGATGGGCGAGGTTTGCATGCACGACCTGATCACCCGTTTCTTCTTCGATATTGATAGGCCGATTGCCGAATATGACGGCGAGGTGCACGCCTATGTCGGCGACGCGGTGATCGTCACCTGGCCATTGAGCGTCGATCCCGAGCGAAACGCCCGCGCGCTGCAGTGCTTCTTTGCCGCCGAAGACAAGATGGCCGAGTTGACCCCCGCTTATGCTCAGGAGTTCGGTGTGACGCCGCGTTTTTGCGCCGGCGTCCATGCCGGGCCAGTCGTGGTCAGCGAGTGTGGCGACGCAAAGCGGCAGATCGCGTATTTCGGCGACACTATGAACGTCGCCGCACGGTTGTGCGATCATTGCAAGGCGGCCGAAGAGGCACTGCTGGTTTCGGCGGATCTGTTGCGCACCGCTTCGGTTCCGCAGGGATTGGCAGTTGAACCCGGGACGAGCATCACACTGCGTGGGCGGCAGATGCCGGTCGAGGTTCACGCGGTGTACCGCACCGCGCCGGCCAGCTGGTCGGGATTTATTGCCGAAGCGGTAAAATAGATGTGCGTCAACGCGGCATTGGTGCACTTCTGACTTTAGGACGCCAGATCGGCAGTCCAAGCGCGCAGTCGGGCTGTCATCGCGAGCGAAGCGATGCGATCTCGGCCGGTCACGATTCATCCGTTCGGGATTGGTCGCCGCGCGACGCGCGCCTCGCAATGACAATGTCAGCTCTCGAAAACCTATTCA
>JAFASL010000174.1 GCA_019244535.1 Alphaproteobacteria bacterium | reverse complement strand
ACGGTTTGGCCGGCCGTTCCGGCCAGCAACAGGTAGATCAGCACCGGTGGCCCCGCCATGCCGACCAGCGCCGTCGCAATGCCTGCGACGGCTCCCGCGGCGAGGTCGCGGTTCGGCGTCTGGCCGAAAGGCGTCCAGATTCGGTCTCCCCGGCTCCGGAATACCGCCAACAGGACCGCAAATGTCAAAATCGTCGCTCCAACCCCGAGCCGGACCACGAGCGGGTCTGCGTAGCGGAACGAGAACAGCCCAAGCGGCAACCCAAGGAGGCTGCCCAGGCTCAGGCGCAACAGCAGCGGCAGAGAGACAGTTCGCCGCAGTCCCGGAACTACGGCTAGTGAGAGCGCTGTCGAGAGGATTATCGCGAGCTGGACAGCTTGTCGTGGCTCAATCAACAGCAGATAGAGCGGAACCGCGAGGATTGCGAAGCCAAATCCGCTGATTGTGTAGAGGAGTGCCGCAACAAAAGTCGTCCCGGCAAGTTCCGCCCAGACAGATAGGCTCATCTAATCAGCTAACTGAACTATCAGGCTGCCTGCCGTCGTTCCTGCCCCGATGTGCGCCATGCGTAGCTGTTATGTTCATGTTTTGTCCAAACAACACGGAGATGGCGCTTTCGAGATGGCGTATATTGGCATTGCCGATGAAGCTGTGCGCGCGGACAAATGTCTAATCCAGCAACGGGAACTTCAGAAGACGGACCGGACAAGGATTGGCCAGATCCCGCCATCATCGATTTTGTCGCGCGCTCCGGGTTAACGCCGATCGGCGCAGAGACCCGGTTCGAACGTCTGCCCGGGGGAGTCTCGTCGGATATTTGGCTGGTGCGTGCCGGTTCCGCCGTGTGTTGCGTAAAGCGCGCGCTGCAGCGGCTGCGCGTGGCCGCCGACTGGCGGGCGCCGATCGAACGCAACGCCAACGAGGCGGCATGGATCAGGTCCGTTTCCAGCGTTCTGCCGCAGGCGGTCCCGCGGTTGCTGGCTGAGGATCCGGGCGCCGGGATGTTTGCAATGGAGTACCTGCCGCCGCAATCCTTCAAGGGCTGGAAGGCGCAGCTGCAGCATGGGCGCGTGGTCGCATCTGATGCCGCCGAGGTCGGCCGCCGCCTGGCGCGCATTCACGGCAAGTTCGCGAGGTCCTGCGACATCGAAGCTGAATTTACCACCGACGCGATCTTTCATGCGATCCGCCTGGAACCATACCTGCTTGCTGCCGCGCGGGCCCACCCCGACCGCGCCGCGACGCTTCATCGGCTCGCCGAGATTACCGCCGGCACCAAACTGACCCTTGTCCATGGTGATATCAGCCCGAAGAACATATTAATCGGCCCCCATGGCCCGGTCTTCATTGATGCGGAATGCGCCTGGTTCGGTGACCCGGCTTTTGATCTGGCCTTCTGCCTCAACCATTTGCTTTTGAAGTGTTTATGGGTACCCGCGGCAGCTTTGCGCCTGATTACCGCCTTCGCGGCCCTCGCCGATGCCTATCTTGCGGGCGTGGATTGGGAGCCGGTCGAGGGGGTTGAGCACCGAACCGCCCATCTGCTCCCGGCGTTGCTGCTCGCGCGGATCGACGGTAAATCCCCGGTCGAATATCTAACCGAAGAGCCTGACAAGAACATCGTGCGCAGGGTGGCGCGAGCTCTGCTCGCCGATCCACCGGATCGCTTGGCCGATATCCGCCAGATCTGGAAGCGCGAGATCCGCGAGTAACGCGACAAGGGGATAAATGACCGAAGCGCGCATCCAACAGGTCATCGGCCGACGCGTCTGGGATTCCCGCGGCCGGCCGACAGTCGAGGCGGAGATCCGGCTCGACAACGGCGCGAGCGGGCGGGCAATCGCCCCTGCCGGCGCGTCGACCGGGACCAACGAAGCGGTCGAACTGCGGGACGGTGGAGCAGCGTTGGGCGGGTTTGGCGTCGGCCGCGCGGTCGCCAATGTGAATGGCGAGATCGCGGCGGCACTGCACTCGATGCCGATTGCCGATCAGGAAGCGATTGACCGTAGGTTGATTGAACTGGACGGCACGGCAAACAAAGCCCGGCTTGGGGCTAATGCTTTGATCGCGGTCTCGATGGCGGCGCTGCAGGCCGCGGCGGCCGCGCGCGGGCAGCCTGTGTGGCGGGTTCTGTCCGAGGTTGACGCGGCAACCTTGCCAATGCCGATGGTCCAGATGTTTGGAGGTGGCGCTCACGCGGGCCGGCGCGTGGACATCCAGGATTTCCTGATCGTGCCCGTCGGCGCCGGCTCTTTCGACGAGGCGCTGGAAACAGCAGCTCGCGTATATCGCGCGGCCGGCGAGATCATGGCGGCGCGCGGGCGCTTACGGGGCGTTGCCGACGAGGGCGGGTGGTGGCCGGAATTCGCCTCGAACGCGGAGGCGCTCGACACTCTTGTCGAGGCGATCGAGCGCGCCCAATTCGCCGTCGGACAGCAGGTCGGCATCGCAATCGATGTCGCCGCATCGCAATTCCGTGACGGCGGCCGCTACCGGCTCTCGGCCGACGGGATCGAACTTGAAACTCCGGCGCTGATCGAGCTGCTTGTCGGCTGGTGCCTTCGATATCCGATCGTATCGGTCGAGGATCCGGTGGCCGAGGACGATGATGACGGCATGGCAGCATTCACCGCGGCGGTCGGCGAGCGGGTTCAGGTAATCGGCGATGACTATCT
This sequence comes from Alphaproteobacteria bacterium, assembly GCA_019244535.1. Lineage (GTDB taxonomy): Bacteria > Pseudomonadota > Alphaproteobacteria > ATCC43930 > CGMCC-115725 > AP-15. Next base: position 11,075 of record JAFASL010000174.1, on the reverse strand, counting down.
GGTGACCTCGGCGGAACGTATCACCACAGCGGCCTTCCGGGGTGCCTGCAACGCGGTTCTCTTGAAGCCGAACCAGGCCGGCACGATCACCGAAACCAAGGCGGCGTTGGACACGGCGCGGGCGGCGGGCTGGCACACCGTCGTTTCGGCTCGTTCGGGTGAGACCGAGGACGTAACGATCGTTCATCTCGCCGTCGGCTGGAACGCCGGCCAGCTGAAGGTGGGGTCGTTCGCCCGCTCCGAGCGGATGGCCAAATGGAACGAAGGTCTGCGCATCGAAGCAGCTCTAGGCCCCGCCGCGACCTTCTCCGGATGGCGCCGGCGGTGAAAACGGTACTGCAATACCGTGCCAGCCCAAGACTGCGGCAACGGCTTGCGGCGCTCGATTTCCCGACGATCATTGTTGATGAGGCCGACAAGGACAGCTTCGGGCGCGAGATGTGCGACGCCGAGATCCTGCTCCATGTGCTCGAGCCGGTTACCGCCGCGGTCATCGACGCCGCGCCGCGGCTGAGGCTGATCCAGAAGATCGGGGTGGGTGTCAATACGATCGACCTTAATGCCGCCCGGCGGCGCGGTATCGCGGTTTGCAACATGCCGGGAACCAACACCCAAGCAGTGGCGGAAATGACGTTGCTGCTGATGCTGGCGACATTGCGGCAGCTGGCCGAACTCGACCGGTTGACTCGTGCCGGGCGTGGCTGGGCCCTTGATCCAGCGATGGCAGACGATTTTGGTGAGCTGTCCGGGCGCACGATCGGATTGGTCGGCTTTGGCAGCGTCGCCAGACGCCTCTACCCGATCCTGGAGGCGCTCGGCGCAGCCGTGCTCTACACCAACCGCCGGCCGGCAGCAGATTTACCAGCCCAGTTCCGCCCGCTCCGCGAATTGCTGCCCATCGCCGACCTCCTTTCCTTGCATCTGCCGCTGATCCCGGAAACGACGGCGATCATCAACGCCGGCGCATTGGCCGCCATGAAACCGGGCAGCATCCTGATCAATACCGCGCGCGGCCAGCTGGTGGACGGGTCGGCGCTCATTGACGCATTGACGAGCGGGCATCTCCGTGGCGCCGGCCTCGACGTGTTCTCTTGCGAACCGGTGCGCGCCGATGATCCTCTGCTGAGACTGCCAAACGTCGTCACGACCCCGCACCTCGCCTGGCTGACCGCCGAGACACTGGAGCGCAGCTTGGCGATTATCGCGGAGAACTGCCGGCGCTTGGGTTCCGGCGCAGCGCTGCTACATCGAGTGATCTAGACCGCCGCCTTGTTGCGGCCTGAATCGCCTCTAAGCTCCGGCGCTTCTTGTCAAAAGCCGGGGTCTGTGGGTGATGTTGAGCCGCAGAGAATTTGGTGGCGGGCTTACCGCTGTCGCGGCAGTTCGCCGGCGCGGTACGGAGCGTCCGCCGCCGCCGCCGCCGGCAAATGAGCCCAATCTCGCGCGCGTCCTGCGCACTAAGAAGCTACGGGTCGGCGGGCTTTTGGGTGACGAGCCGTATTTCTACCGGAACCCCACCGGCCGTTGGAGCGGCTTCTTGGTTGCGATGGCCAGCGATTTGGCGGCAGCGCTCGGGGTCGAGCTCGCCGTCGCCGAGACAAATTGGGCCGAGATGGTTACCGATCTCCACACCGGCAAGTTCGACCTCACCTACGGTCCCAGCCCAACCGCGCAACGCGCGATGTTCGCGGACTATGCCGCTCCGCTGTTCCACGACACTTATGCGATGCTCGCCCGCAAGGGCTTTGCGCCAAAGAGCTGGGCCGAGATCAACGTTCCCGAATCGCTGGTTGCTGTTGACAGCGGCTCTGCGCGCGAAGAGGTGGTCCAGCGCATTGCCGGGAATACAGCGATCACCGGGTTCAAAACCCGCGACGAGGCACTGCAGGCGGTCCAGTCTGGCCGCGCAGACTGCTTTGTTTCGACGGTGTTTTTCGCCCTTGCAGCGCTGAACAAAAATCCGCACATCGGGGAGCTTGTCGTGCCGACGCCGCAACGGCGCGTCGCGGTCTGTCCGGCGATGCCTTATGACGACGACCGTCGCTTTCGCGGCGTCGTCGATGCGTGGACTGAGGACAATCGCGGGACCGGCCAGATCCAAAAATGGATCCTGGCGGGGCTCGCCACTTTCGGCATCAATGAAGGCGACCTCCCGCCCGGTCTCGCGCTCTGATACTTAGTCCGGTCGTTCGAGCTTGTCGCGCAGGCGCATCAGCCGGTAGCCGAGCGCGATATAGTCGCCCCAGGAGGACCGCTTGGCGGCGAAAGCGGCCGCATCGCAGCCGTACCGCTCGCGCAAATAGGCATTTACCGAGCTGTCGACCGGTATCCGGCTGAAATCGTGCAGCAGCACACGGCAATGTGCCGCCGCGTAGGGACCGATCCCGTAGAGGCCGCGCAGGTAATCGTGGTCGAGGCGCTCGGGCAAACCTTCGCCCGATGGGGTGATCGCGCCGTCATCGAGCATCTGGCGCGTCGCCCTGGTCAGCGTGCGCGCGCGGAACCCGAGTTTTGCCTGCATGCGCAGCCGGTCCTCGCCGTAGTCGAGCAATGCCGCAGGTCCGGGGAAGCCGCCGCCGCCCGGCTCCGCCACCAGCGCCGCGACCATGCGGCAGGTCGCCGACCAGCTGGTGTTGATCGTCAGCACCGTCTTGACAAAGTCTTCATAGAAGAACGAGCCGCGCAGCATCCGGCCGCCGCCGCGTTCGATCAGCTCTGCGACCGTAGGCAAGGCGGCTGCGGCCGGCGCGGGCTCCCAATCGGCCGAGAACCACCGCCGCACGCGGGTCAAAATTTCGGCTTCTTCGGCGGCACCGAAGTGTTCCCAGCGAACGCCTACCGCGTCCGCCGCGTGTTGCCCGACCTCTATCGTCCCGAAGCGGTCACCGATCCGCTCGGTGCGGCCGAGCCGGCCGTTTTCCGGATCCCACCGCCAAGGCGCCAGGTAAACCCAGCCATGGCTGGCGACAGTCAACGCGAGATCGATCGGCCAACGAAACTTCAGGACCGCTTGCGGCGCAGCGCGGCTCAGGCGGCCTCCAGCGCCTGCGACAGATCGGCCAGAATGTCCTCTTCGTGCTCGATCCCGATCGACAGCCGCACATAATTCTCGTCGACGCCGGTCTGCAATTGCTCCTCCGGCGACAGCTGCGAGTGTGTCGTCGTCGCCGGATGGATCGCCAGGCTGCGCGCGTCGCCGATGTTCGCGACGTGGTAAAACATCTGGAGGGCATCGATAAACCGGCGGCCCGATTCGAGGCCGCCCTTCAACTCGAACCCGACGAGCCCGCCATAGCCGCCTTTGAGATAGGTGTCGGCGCGGCGCCGCATCTCGCCGGCCATCTGGTTCGGATAGATGACCCGCGTGACCTTGGGATGCTCCGAGAGAAATTTCGCGACCGCCGCCGCATTGGCGCAGTGGGCTCGCATGCGCAATGGCAAGGTCTCGAGCCCTTGAATGAAGAGGAAGGCGTTGAACGGGCTCATCGGCGCGCCGAGGTCGCGCAACAGGGTCACCCGCATCTTGAGAATATAAGCGATCGGGCCGAGCGGCTTGGCGGCCTGCGTCCAAACTGCGCCGTGGTAGCTCGGATCCGGCTGGTTCAACAGCGGAAAGCGTTCGGCGTGCTTTTCCCAATCGAAATTGCCGCCATCGACGACGAGACCGCCGATCGAGTTGCCGTGCCCGCCGATGTATTTGGTCGTCGAATACATGACGACCGCGGCGCCATGATCGAGCGGCCGGCACAATACCGGAGCAGCGGTGTTGTCCACAATCAGCGGCACGCCGAGTTCGCGCCCGATCTTGGCGACCTCGGCAATCGGGAACACTTCGAGCTTCGGGTTCGGCAGCGTTTCGGCGTAATAGCAGCGGGTGCGCGCGTCCGTGGCCCGCCGGAAATTTTCGGGGTCGGCCGGATCGACAAACCGGACCTCCATCCCCATCGTCTTCATCATCGTATTGAGGAAGAGGTTCCAGGTGCCGCCGTAGAGGTCGGTGGAGCTGACAAAATTGTCCCCGGCCTGGCAGACGTTCTGCACTGCGAACAGCGAGGCCGCCTGGCCCGAGGCCAGCGCCAGCGCAGCGACCCCGCCGTCGAGTGCGGCGGCGCGCTCTTCGAGCACGGCGGTCGTCGGGTTCATGATCCGAGTGTATATGTTTCCGAGCTCGGCCAGACCGAACAGGTCGGCGGCGTGCTTACTGTCGCGGAACTGGTAGCTCGTCGTCTGGTAAATCGGGACCGCGACGGCATTGGTCGCCGGGTCGCTCCGGTACCCCGCATGGAGAACGAGTGTTTCCGGATGCTGGCTCTTGGTCGGCATTTGGATCTCCGTGGATGGGCACCGGTCCGGCACTTTGCCATGACCAAGGCGGCAGGAACAGTCGGGTTCCGTTTGCCATGGGCACAGGCGGGCGGCAATCGCGTTTATCGGTTATAGGTCAACCTGGCGGATACGAACGGTGAGCGAAAAAGACACCAGCATTGGCGTCCGGATCTCGTCCCATTCGACTATTGCCGAGCTGCGCGATGCCGCCGAGCAATGCACCGCCTGCGATCTTTACCGGAATGCCACGCAAACCGTGTTCGGGGAGGGCCCGGAAGCGGCGCGGGTCATGTTTGTCGGAGAGCAGCCGGGCGATGCCGAAGACCTCGCCGGGCACCCCTTTGTCGGCCCGGCCGGAAAACTCTTGGACCGCTGCCTTGTCGAAGCGGGGATCGACCGCAAGCAGACCTATGTGACAAACGTCGTCAAGCACTTCAAATGGGTGCCGCGCGGCCCCCGCCGCATTCACAGCAAGCCGGGCTCGGTCGAAATCGAGGCATGTTTTCCGTGGCTCGAAGCCGAAATCAGCGTCGTCAAGCCGCGAATCATCGTTGCGTTGGGAGCTACGGCGGCGCAGGCTCTGTTTGGCAAGTCCTTTCGCGTGACGCGCGACCGTGGCCGGCCCGTGCCTTTTGCCTTGGCGCCTTGCGCGCTCGCAACGGTGCACCCTTCGGCGTTGCTCCGAGCCCCGGACGAGGAGACGCGCCGCACCGAGATCGAGCGCTTCATCGCGGATTTGCGGCAAGTTGCCGAGATCTTGCGATGAACCGTGTCAAATTTTCCGCCACGGGACGGTTAGATCGATGCGCAATTGGGTTGCGGTGGCAATCGCAGGCATCGCCGTTGCCGTGATCGGCGTCGTGATTGCAGTGGCTTGGACCGGGATGGGCGATTCCGAGATCAGCGTCGCCGGCTGGCTCGCGATGGGATTGGGGGTGATCGTCACATTTGGGTTGGGGATCGGGCTGATGGCGCTGGTCTTTGTCAGCAACCGCCGGGGCTACGATGAGATTGGCCGCAGAGATGGTTAACGAAACTGTTGCGCCGGCGCAAAATTAACCCTAAATCTCAATCTTACTCGACCGTAGGTTAATTCGGCGTCCCTCGATGCCTGCATTTGTCGAATCTTCCTTGCGCTTTGGGCGGCCGCGTTGCAACCTTCTGTGGAGCGGTGCAGAGGGGAACGTGCATTGAAGAGGTCGGCAAAGGAGCTGGAGGAGCCCAGCTCGGCTCCCAAATACGGGCGCGGCACCGGCGTGCCGAACCCGATCGACGTGCATGTCGGCGGCCGCATCAGGATGCGACGTCTGCTGTTGGGGATGAACCAGGAGACGCTCGCCAACGCGCTCGGCCTCACGTTCCAGCAGGTGCAGAAATACGAAGGAGGCGCGAACCGCGTTAGCGCCTCCCGGCTCTCCGCGATGGCGGACATCCTGGGCGTGCCGATCTCTTACTTTTTTGGCGATCTGCGGCCCGACGACGCCGAGATCACCCCCGAGGACCGGCAGTGGCGGGAGTACCTCCAGCGACCCGAGACGATCGAGTTTATCCGACTCTATTACGCGATCCCCGACGCGAAGGTCAGGCGCCAGTTCCTCGATATGGCGAAGACGGTCGCCGAATCGTTCGAGGCGAAGCAATAGGTTTGCTTCCCGCCTGCGCTAATTCGCGTGCCGCAGCCAACCGGATAGCCGGGGTGCCTGCCCGAAGAGCCTCTACAAGCCGGATCAGATTGACGGGCATTAGGACAAGGTGGAGTACCAGCACCGGTTTGATGCCCGCCGCGTAGCCGTACAAGATGAAGGCCAGATTGCTGCCGATCGCCGTTGCGCGCAGCGCCACGAGCCGCTTCATGCAGAAGGCCCCGAGCACGAGACCGGCGGCGATAAATCCCAGCCCGTCGACGCTAGTCATCCCGCGCTTCCTCCGCGCGACGACAACCCTGCAGACTGCTATTACGAGCCGTCTCTTTTCGCCCGAAGCATCACCTTCTCCGCGACGGTCGCGATAGTGGATGCAGGTCCAGCCCCGCCACTCCGCGGCTTCTCCGACGAGCGCGAGCGAGGCAATACGATTCCGCCCGCTAATCCAATCCGCGCTCTGCTGGAAAGCAGCAGCCCGAGCCCGGCGGCCAGCAGAAGCGCCGAGGACGGCTCCGGCGCCGCGGGCGGCGGTGGCGGCGGCTGGTTAGCTGGACCTCCCAATACATTGCCGGCCGCATCGGTCAGCGTGATGTTGTCCTCCAAAATATTGCCGTTCGCGTCCACCAGCTTGATCGTGGTCACTGAAAAGGTATTGGCGAAGTCGACGGTAACATTGCCCGGCGCACTGGCGATGGCGTCGATACTGAGGTCGCCAATTGCGTTGATGAACTCCACTGCACCGGGGAAGGCCGGCAACTGAAGGACCTCGGTACCGGGCGCAGTCAACTCCGCGGTAGCCGCATTGAAAAATTGATCGCCGAACGACAACAGTGCGCGAACGGATCCGCTCGCTTCCGGACCTACAGTAATAATAGATCCGTTAAGGCTTAGCGTGAACGAAAGGAATGCCGACGCAGCCGTCTGAGGAACCAGAAACCGAAACTGATCTCGGAAGCCGGCGTCAGCCGCGCCCTCGCTGGCGCCTTGGTTCGGAAACGGATCAGTGTAGTTTGCATGTGCGATCGCGTTAAGATTAAGCGCACCGGTGGCGGTCGCGTCGGCATTGCCGACGAGGCTGGGCCCTAATGCCGTCAGCTCTACCGGCAAGGCCTCGCAGTCTTGTTGCTGGAAGCCGTTGGCGAAGACGGAGCTAGTGAACTGCGGGAGAACGTTTGGCAGACAGACGGCGTATGCCGTCGCCCCAAGGCCGAGCCAGGCCGACAGCCCTGCCGCGAGGATGATTGTGCGCTGCATAATGCTCCCCTTCGATTGCGCAGCTGCCGGGCCAGGCGCGCCGCCGGAAAGAGGCTGAAAGCTTAGCCGCGAGCCCGCGGCGGGCGATATCCGGGGCCGGCAAGGGCTATCCGCAAAGCGCGAAATTCGTCATCCACTCGGATTATTCGAAAATCGCAGAAGACTCGCGGACCCGGCTTTGAGCCAAGCCGCTCCGGCACTATCATGGTGACCGGCACGGCCCCAACTTGGGGAGACAGCAATGGAGCGCCGCGCCGCTCTGTCGTCACAGCGTCAGGTTTTTGCCACGCGCGATCCCGAGGAGGCGCGCGCTTTTGTTGCTCTGCGCGGATACGTGCTGGATGTACCGGCGCGCGAAGCCAGCGGTGTCGACATGCAGCTGGACGGCGTGTACTCGCCGGGCTTTTGTCTCCTTCATCTCGGCTACGGCGCCGCGGCGGAGGTCCGGACCACTCGAGATTTCGACGACTACCGCCTTGTGGCGCCGTCCCGCGGTCGCCTTTTCGCGGTGATCGCGAACGACGAGGTGGCGTATCGGCCCGGCACCGCGATGCTTGTCTCGCCGACGTTGGATAACGTGGTGCGCGTTGCGCGCGACACCGCTGCGCTCAATATCATTCTGAGCGGCGTTGAGCTGCGCCGGCAGCTCGGAGCGCTGCTGGGTGAGCCATTGAAGCCGCCCCTCGAGTTCGCAGCGCGCCTGGGCTTGCGCGAGGGTTGGGGACGCAGCCTCGCGCGCTTCGGGAGGCTCGCTATGGCAGAGCTGCGGCGGACCCAGTCAATCCTTGCGGAACCGATTATCGCAAGGTCATTCCGTGAATTCGTGATGGCGGCACTACTGCTGCATCAGCCCCATAGCTACACCGAGGCGTTGCGGCGCCTCGAACGCCCCATCATGCCGCGCGACGTCAAGCGAGCCATCGATTACATCGAAGCCAACCTCGATACTATTATCGGCCTGCCGGAGATCGTTGCGGCCTGCGGTGTACCGGGCCGCACACTGATCAAGCATTTCCAAGACTTCAAAGGCACCTCGCCGATGCGTTATATGCGCGCGGCGCGCTATCAGAAGGTGCGGGAGGGACTAAGCCGTGCCGAACCGGAGGAAAGTATCGGCGATATTGCCGCCAGATGGGGCTTCAGCCATATGGGTCGGTTCTCGGTCGAATACCGCAGGCGGTTTGGCGAGAACCCATCGGAGACGCTGCGTAAGCGGCGCAGCACTCTGATCTAACGCTCCAGATCATGCCAAAATCGGCAGGCCATGCGCAGCCGGGTCCTGGTGGTGTGGGGCTCCGAGAGCGACGTGCTCTCCGAGGCCGCAGGCGCGGCGCATGGCCGGCGTGTTGCCGGCTGGGACCTCGTGCGCGTACCCGCATCGGCCACGCGCCGACTTTCGTCAAATCGGTAGTTGCTGGCAGCGCTCGACCGGTTCCTCGGCGATCGCCGCTAGAGTTCGGGTACGGAAGCTGCCTTCATTTCCTCGATCAGCCACCGTCCATTGACGCGCGCCAAGGTGTCATCGGAATTTGTGTGGGCGGCAATCTTGCCGGCCGCCTTGTCCATCCACAGGCATTCGAAATATAAGTGCGCTCGGTCGCCTTCCACGGTGTACCGGATGCGGAACGCCGGAGTATAGCCCACCCACTGGTTTTGTGGTTGGAACGCGGGATGCGCCTGCCAATAATTCTTTATCTGTTCCTTCCCGGTATAGGTCTTGATCTGCTCCTTTCCGTCGTCGGTCTTGCGTATTGTGGTCAACACTGCGTCATCTGCAAATAGAGATAACATCTGATTGAGATTCCTGGTCGAACCGGCCTCGTGAAACGCGATTTCCACTTTGTGGAGCTGCATGAACTCTTCCGCATTCTCTTCGGTCGCAGCACGCGAGATCACCGAAATCGAAACGGCTGTCAACGCCGCGAGTACCAGATACGAGCTACGCATGATGTTTCTCCGTGGTCAGGTCTGCCAGCTTTCGGCATTGGGCCCGATCTGCTCTCTGGCCTGGGCTGCCGCGATTCGGCGCCGGGGCGAGGACTTGGAGCTTCATGACTTCCCCCGTGCGCAGCTACCAGTGCCAGATCTGGTCGTGCGCGGCGAAGATACCGGGGAGGCTCTCTCGCGTGACGCGCTCCAGGCCCGGAACGAGATCGGCCGCGTCGAGGCCGCGCAGCACGAGGTCCTCGGCCAGCACGTAAACCGCGACGCCTTTGGTAACGAGCAAGGCTATGTCGTCGGCGAGTCGCGGCGGCTGCGTCTGACGCCAATCGCCGAAGGCTAGCCCTGCCGCATTCTGCGCTCGCACAGCGTAGTTCACGGCATCGCCGCGCAATACGAGGCCGAGATCGGCGCCGGCTGCTTTCATTGCGTGGGTCAGCCAGACAATCGTGTCGTCCTGCTCCTCGATTGTCGCGCGATACGCGCATTCGATGATATTGAGGGCTTTCATCTGCATCTCCCTAGCGCGTGCCGATAACGAGCGTATTGTCGGACGCCTCGGCCAATTTCCAGAAATCGGCGGGCGAGCCGCGCCTGACACCCTCGATCGCCTCGCCGGCGCCGCGCTCATCGACGCAAAGTCCGCAATTCACCCAATCCAGCTTGCCGCCATTCCGTTCGGCGGCCTTCATCAGAGCAGCCACGACATCCTTCGTCAGCAGATGGTTTTCCTCTTCGACATTGCGGCCGTGCACCGCATTGGGATGCGGTTGTTGCCGGTTGAACGGCAGCATCACGGCGCCTTCATAAGCGAAAACATTGACGGCATAGCCGCGCTTGGTCGCGATATCGATGAGCCGCAGTGCGGTCGTCGTTCGCGCGCTTTCATAGGGCGCATCCATCAGCGCGAAGGTCAGCGTCTTGCGTTCCGTCATATCGCCGCTCCTAATGCCAGATCGCCTTGGCGCCGTCGGCCAGGCGGTCGATGACGACATCGAGCGCCGACGGTTTGACGCTGGGTTGCAATCGGTCGGAGGAGATCCCCCGCTCGCGCAGCGAGAAGTCGTCGGCGAGGATTTCAACGCCAACTCGCACGAGGTCGGCGAAGCCGGGGCCGTGCGCGCCGGCGCGCGCCGGCAGCACGCCGTTTTGCACCAGGAAAAGCGTGACCCGGTTGTCGGCGGTGGCGAGGCGGCGCGCCAAGTCGCGGCAGAAATCCGCCTCGCTCGCCCCAAATGAGTAGCGCGACTCGATGAGCAGATAGCGGGCCATGTCCGGCTCCGATTTATGGAGATACTGCGAGCGGGGAATCTATTCCCGGGCCATTCCCGCCGATATCCGGCCTCGGCACCGGCTATCCGAAAATCGCAAAAAAACACCTTCGAGGCTTACTGGACCGCGGAGTGTGAGACAGCTTACAGCCGCTAAAGGCAGCGGCTGGTATAATTGCCTCATGTTGAGTTGTGCGCGTCAGGAGGAAAATTATGATGACGCCGCTCCTCGAAGCTCACCCGCGCTGCCACAGCAGCGATCCCGAGCGTGCGCAGGCCTATCTCGATACTGTGGGCTTTCGCGTCGAAGCATTGAAGGACGACGACACGCAATTCGACATGCGCGTCAACGGCGTCTATCTGCCCGGCATGTTCATCGGCTATACCCAATACGGCAAAGCGGCGACGATCCGCGCGGCGCCCGAGCGCACCGATTACTGGTTTCTGTTGCCGGTGCATGGTAGCCTCGAAGCGCGCGTGCGCAAGGAGGTCGTCGATTGCGATCCGCACCGGGGCGTGCTGACTGATCCGAGCCGCACCGGGCAACTCGTCCGCTCGCAGACCGGTTGCGGCCGGCTCAATGTCATACTGACCGAAGCGGCGGTTCGCCGGCAATTGGGCGCGATGCTCGGCACGCCGC
>JAFASL010000038.1 GCA_019244535.1 Alphaproteobacteria bacterium | reverse complement strand
GTAAATCGTCGAGCACGGGATCCTCCTAAAGTAACTCCTAAAACCTCCTACCAACAATAGCAGAATCGTGCGAAAACAGCAACATCATCGTGAGAATAATGAACTTGTGGAATTGTCAGTACTCTGCTACGCTCGGCAAGTAGAGGCAGTGGAGGTAGCGTGAACAGATTAGCGTGTAGAGTGATGGTGGCCGTCGCCGGCATGGCGGTGCTCGGGATGACCGCAACGCTGGCCGGCGCACAAACCCATCCAGCGCCTTTTACACTCAACGATGTGATGCAGGCGCCGTTTGCGTGGGACATGCTGGCCGCGCCAGCGGGCACAGCCGTCGCGTGGGTATTCAACGCGACGGGCTGCAGCAATATCTGGGTAGCTGACCCCTCCCATGGCGCGAAAGCGCGCCAGATCACACCGTACACAGAGGACGACGGTTTCGATATCGGCGAACTCGCCTGGTCGCCGGATACGAAGTCAATCGCCTTCACACGCGGCCAGAGTCTTGAGGACGAGACTCCGGCCAATGTTAATAACTCCCCGCAAGGCCCAATGCCCAGGGAAGTATGGATGGTTGCCACGGCCGGCGGTGCGCCGCATAAGGTCGGCTCGGGAAACTCTCCTAGCTTCTCGCCCGATGGCAGCCGGCTGCTGTTTGTCGACAAGAAAAGAATTCTGACGGTGGCGGCGAGCGGCGATGGCGACGCGCAGCCATTGCTCATCGATCAGGGAACAGTGGACTCGCTGACCTGGGCGCCGGACGGCAAGCGCCTGGCGTTCGTGAGCCATCGAGGCAGCCACTCGCTGATCGGTGTCTACGATTTTGTTGACCTAACCATCGTCTGGTTGAGTCCGAGTCTTGACTACGACAGCTCGCCCGCGTTCTCACCGGACGGCGCGCGGATCGCCTTCATTCATGTGCTTGCTGAGAAAACTCCCCCCGATTTTTTCTCCCGGCGCAGCGGACGGCCGTGGTCGATCTGGACGGCGGACGTGAAAACCGGCCAGGGGCGACGTGTCTGGATTGCCGACGCGGGACCCGGAAGTGTATTCCGTCCGACGATCTCGGCGAATAACGACACTCCCTCGGCGACGAACCTGTTCTGGACCAACCATGATGATCTCGTGTTCCCCTGGGAGAAAAGCGGGTGGCTGCATCTATATGCCGTCCCCGTGCAGGGCGGGACGGCACGCGCACTCACAGCGGGAAAGTTCGAGGTCACACATGTCGTCTTCAGCCAGGACCGCAAACGCCTGGTCTATTCGTCCACTCAGGATGACACTGACAGGATGCATATCTGGACGGTCGATGCCGAACATGGTTCGGCGGTGCGCACCGCCCAGAGCCACGCCATCGAAGACTTTCCGCAGATTGGCGCCGACGGGACTCTTTTCGCATTGCAGAGCGACGGCAACCAACCGGTGCATCCGGTCGCGTTGAGTGCGGGGGGGCAATGGCGGCGGCTCGCTCCGGAAGCCATCCCGTCCTCCTTCCCGAGTTCCAAGCTCGTCATGCCCCAGGCCGTGACCTTTACGGCGAAGGATGGCCAGGAAACGCACGCGCAACTGTTCCTGCCACGCGAGACCAGCTCCAAGCCGCACCCGGCGATTCTGTTCTTCCACGGCGGCCCTCAAAGACAGATGCTGCTGGGGTTCGATCCCAAGCGTACGTATAGCTGGATATACGCATTCAATCAGTACCTCGTCGCCGAGGGCTACATCGTGCTGTCAGTCAACTATCGCGGCGGTACCGGCTATGGCCTTGACTACAGAGAGGCCGACAACCTCGGCCCCGGGGGCGGCAGCGAGCTCAATGACATCCTCGGCGCCATCACCTATCTGCGAGGCCGACAGGACGTCGACTCTCATAGAGTAGGCATCTGGGGCGGAAGCTATGGGGGATTCATGACGGCCCTCGGACTCGCGCGCGCCTCAGACGCACTCGCGGCCGGTGTCGATTATTCGGGCATCCACAACTTCTCGACGTACCTGTCCTCGCTGGGCGAGCCAATCGACAGAGGCGATGCGAACCGCCGGGCGGTGGATTCCTCCCCCATCGCGACCATCGACCAGTGGCACTCACCCGTGCTGCTTGTGCAAGCGGACGACGATCGCGTTGTACCCTCCTCGCAGGCAGCCGAACTCATCGAAGGCTTGCGGTCGCACAACATCGACCATGACGTAATCATGATTCCGAACGAGATTCATGACATGGCGCGCCACTCATCCTGGATGATGTTGTTCAATGCTGCGGATGTGTACTTCGATCGGCAACTAAACAAGCGGAGCGCGCCCGCTCCATAACCAGGTCCATCACTACGGTTTTGATCGACGGTGTGTGAGCCCTTCGCTCAGGCTTTGAAAAACCGGGTATGGCGTGTTTGGAAGGGCGAATTATCTGACTAGCATCAGAGTATTGGGAAATGCATGTTTTTGCAGAAATCTGGACATATCAAGAGGTGAAGAGAAAATGATTAAGACCATTATCTTATCCATGTGTCTCGCCGCTTCCTCACTTTCGCTTGATGCACGTGCCCAAAAAGAGCGCGGGTATAGCTACGGCCCGGTCACTGAGGTGGACTACATACACGTTGAGTACGGGCATTTTGATGAGTACATGGCATGGGTGACTTCGACATGGGTGCCGACCATGGAAGCCTTGAAGAAAGCCGGGCTGATCATCGGTTACAAGGTCTTCCAAGCCTCTCCAAAATCACCGGATCAGCCCAATGTGTATCTCGAGATTACTTATAAAAACATGGCGGCTTATGCCGGGGACATCGGCGATCAAGCGGACGCGTTTGAAGCAGTGACCGAAAAAGTAATCTGTAACAGCGACTGTCAGAACCAAGCCAGAGTGCACCGGAATGAGATCAGAAAAGTTCTGGGCACTGAAGTGACTCGTGAAATTATTTTTAAGTGAAATTGTCATACGTGCACATAGCGCGCGCGAACATTTCGTGCGAGCTCAGGGACGTCGCCGGCTAAAGCGTTGCGGGTTATAGCTACTGCAGCTTGACGTTGCCCTCTGTGCCTTTTTGGTTTGGTCGCACTCTTGGCTTTATGAGTGGGGGCAGTATGAACAGATCAGTGTGTAGAGTGATGGCAGGTGTCGCCGGCCTGGCGGTACTTGGGATGACCGCAGCGCCGGCCGGAGCGCTCGCCGAAAGTATGCTGGTGCCGGACGCCGGCTGTGCGTTGCCTTCAGAGCCCGAGGGCATTCCCGCCGCGCTTCCACCGGGCCCGCGCGGACAAGGGTCGAGACTGCATGGAGGCCCTGTTAATACCCGAAGCGCGCATGATCTTCGTTTCACTCGGGACGGGCGGAGCGCCAACCTATAGGATCGAGACCTCGGACGCGGGCTCGGCGATGTCAGGAGAATTTCTATGACGCCGGAAATCATGCGCCAGTATCTGGCCGCGCACGCGCCGGAGCTCGAGGTCGTCGAGCTGCCTGAGGCGCATACGACCGAATACATTTCGCGCGAGTGGAAAGTCCTACCCGCTCAGGTGGCCAAGACGCTGACATTGCGCGTCGGTGAGGACGCGATCATCGTCGTGACCTGCGGTGACTCGAGGCTCGACAACCGCAAAGTCAAGGAGGAACTGGGCGGCAAAGGCCATATGATGCCGGGATCCGAGGCCTCTGAGATTACAGGTCATTCTGTGGGCGCAATCACGCCGCTCTGCCTCGGTTCCTTACTGCCCGTATTCTTCGACATTGGGCTAAAGCGTTTCGAGGAGGTCGTGACCGCTGGGGGCTCGACCCACGCAGCTATCCGAATCCCGCTCACTCGATTTGCCCAGCTCACCGGCGCCACGTGGGTCGATGTCTGCAAAGAGATGTAAGCCAATGGAGAACGGGCTCCAACGACAGTTCAATTGCACATGTAACTTGCCAACAATGAAATTCCACCTTTATCAGTTCCACTCAGGAAAGGACGATGTTCAATGTCAACGTTTTCTTTACAAATGCTGCGGGCACTATTTTTAGCGACGATTCTGGCCGGCGCGCTCGCCGGAAGTGCCATGGCGCAGGCGCCGGATGCCAGTTGTGCGTTGCCTTCAGAGCCCGAGGGCATTCCCGCCGCGCTTGATGCGGCAATCACCGGGCCCGCGGACAAGGATCGAGCCTGCATGAAGGCCCTGTTAATACCCGAAGCGCGCATGATGTTCCTTTCAATCGCCGCGGACGGTGCG
>JAFASL010000929.1 GCA_019244535.1 Alphaproteobacteria bacterium | reverse complement strand
CGGCAGGCCGCCAAAGGTGGCGCTGACATCCGAGGCCACACCCCAGCCGAGGCTGTCGACCTCGCCGCGCACAGGGCGGTCTGGTTGCGCCATAACGTAGACGGTGGCGCGTTGCCCCGGCTCGATCCCGACGAGGTCGGTCTCGCGGAAGTTGCCGATCCCATACCAGTGCTCGGTGTCGATGATCGTGAATAGCGGGTGGCCGGTGGCCGCAAACTCACCGGCCGCGATGTCGAGCGCGGTAATCCGGCCATCGCATGGCGCGCGTACAACCGTCTTGTTCAGGTCGCGTTCCGCGAGGGCGAGCGTCGCGCGGGCACCTTCCAGCTCCGCCTCGGTGGGCTTGGTGTTGGTGATCGCCTTGCGCGCCTCGTCCGCCTGCAGCCGCGCCTGCTGCAGCGCGATCTGTGCGGTGCGCTGCGCCGTGCGCAACTGGTCGACCTGCTGTGCGGTGACAAAACCGGGCCCGAGCAGTGGCTCCGTCCGCCCCAGCGTGCTCGCAGCGAGCGCCCGCTGCGCCTCGGCGCTGACGATGCCGCGCGCGGCGGCATCGGCCTTGGAGGTCTGCGACGCGACCTGGTCGGCGACCAGCGGGAGCTTTGCCTCCAGGCCCTGCACCGCTGCGCGCGCCTGGTCCACGCGCATTCGGTAAGGTTCCGGGTCGATCCTGAACAGCACGTCGCCCCTGCGTACCGCCTGGTTGTCGCGGACGTCGAGCTCGACGATCCGGCCGCTGACGTCGGGCGCTAGGTGAACGAGGTCGGCCTGCAGATACGCGTCATCGGTGCGCGGCCGAAGATCGAGCCGGCGCGTTGCGAGAACCACTGCCGCCACGACGCCGACCAGCGCGACGAGGCTGACCAGGATGCCAAGTGTCTTGCGAACCGCCAACATCGCTCAGTGACCGAACCAGAGCAGCCAGACGAGCAATGTGGCCGACATCGCAAGGGCGGCGTAGGTCAGCAGCGGCGCGACGACATAGTCGCTGATACCGGCTACGGCGAGGATCTGCCGGATAATGACAGCAGCAACGATCCCGAGCACCGCGCACAGCATCCAAGCCGGGAAGTAGGAACCGAGCAGGTCCATGGTCGGCGCGGAACTACACGCGGCGACCGGTAACGCGATCGCGACCCGCCTCAAACCGAGTCGATTGCGCTGGGCCGACGTGCCGTTGCGGGTAGCGACCGATCTGCCATTCGTTAGACTCGAGAGACGATCGACCGGCATGCCGCCATCACCCCGACATGATCAGTCTCGAAACTAGCCCAGCGCGTCCGGCCCGCCTATGAGGTTGTTTAAATGCTAATCGGTCTGCGGTCACGCCGTCAGTCCGCGGAAACGCCAAATCTGCACTCAACGCGGCCGGATCATGAGCGCCCAGTAGGCTTTGCATTACCGTAAAGATGAAGGCAGTGCTGATCCCAAACAGCAGCATACCTTCCGTCGCCTCGAGTGCGCCCATCATCCGCCAGTAACCTTCTAGCACCAGCCCCGAAGCGCCGCGCGTGCTCATCGAATCGACAGAGTAGAGAATCGCCTCTTCCGGCGAGTCGAGCGCGCCAAGCCAGCCGATATGCTGTCGCCCAGACCGCCGCGTCAAATTCCATGTAGCGCCGCCAGAATTGGATCGAACCCATTTGAACGGGTGGCTTTAATAGTAGACGCTCATTCCCGGCCTTCGGCCCATCCATCCTGTCGACGGGACAGGCGCATCGCCACGTGTCCGGCTGAGTGTGGGAGCGGGACGGTCACCGGAGTTGCCATAAATCTGTCTTACTTGCACGTGAGAAGGAGGCCAATATCGCCGCCCACTCCCTTTCTACCTGCGCTTCAGCTTCGTGCGATAGCGATTGCCAGACGGCTGCAGGAGACTTAAGGGCGGCGAAGCAAGCTTGGATCATATTCGAAGATAGCTGCTGGCTGGCGACAGCACCCAACATATACTTCGGGCAGCAATCCAGGCGCATAACCTCGCGAAAGGTGATCGGATAACGAGTTTAATGCTCAGGCGGGGGTGAATTCTGAGCTCGATAGCAGTCGCTTCCATCGCCTTCGCGTGCGTCTTCGGAGGCGCGCTAATGGGCCTTTTTCGGTCCGTATTGCCCGCGGAGCATCTCAGCAGCGATACGAAGGATGTCGTGAAGCTGGGGATCGCGCTTATTGCGACGATGGCCGCGCTGGTCCTCAGCCTGCTGATCGCGTCGGCAAAGACCACTTATGACACACGGAGGAACCAATTGTTGCAGGTCTCCGCCGATATCATGCTTCTCGACCGCGTCTTAGCACATTACGGCACGGAGACTGGGGATGCGCGGGCTTTGCTTCGGCGCTCTGTGGACGCTGCTATCGAGCAGTTTTGGCCGCCGAATGGCGCCAGACCCGTGACCATTGATCGGAGAGCATCCTCGATCGAGGCTCTATATGACCAAATCCAGCGACTTGCGCCGCAAAGCGACCTTCAACGCTCAATGCAGAACCAGGCCTCAACGATAGCTTTCGACCTTGGGCGCACGCGAGTGCTGCTCTTCGAGCAATTGGGCAGCTCGATACCCGTTCCGTTTCTGGTGGTGCTGATATTCTGGCTGTCCATTATCTTCGCAAGCTTCGGACTATTCGCCCCCAGAAACTTTACGGTGATCGCAACCTTCTTCGTCTGCGCTCTGTCAGTTTCCGGGGCGGTATTTCTGATCCTTGAGCTCGACCAGTCGTTCGAAGGACTGCTTCAGGTCTCCAGCGCCCCATTGCGCACCGCCCTAGCTCAGCTAGGCCAGTAAAACTGCAATCGCAGTGATCCTAAGCTCGGCTCGACCTCCTTCCATCGCACAGCGACTGCTGCCCGTTCTCAGCTGGCTCTCCGGATACCGGCGCGACTGGTTGCTGCCGGATGTCCTCGCCGGCCTGGCGGTCTGGGCGGTTATGGTGCCGGAGGGCATGGCCTATGCCGGCATCGTGGGCGTGCCGCCGATCATGGGGCTCTATACGATTGTCCCGCCGCTGATCGCCTACGCGCTGCTCGGTACCTCGCGGCTGCTGGTCGTCGGCCCGGACACCGCGACCGGGCTGATCTCCGCTTTGACCGTAGGCTCCCTCGCGGTGCAAGGGACCGCCGAATTCAACACGCTCACCTCCACTCTCGCCATTCTGATCGGCGCCTTCTTCCTGCTTTTCGGCGTGCTGCGGATGGGTTGGGTGGCTGCCTTCATCCCGACCCCGGTGATGCGCGGGTTCATCGAGGGGCTTGTATGCGTCACGATCATCGGCCAGGTGCCGCACCTGCTGGGTATCGCCGGCGCCACCGGCAACTTTTTCACCAAACTCTGGTTCGCGCTGCAGCATTTGCCGGACGCCGCGCTCGCCCCTGTCCTGACTGGCTCTCTCAGCCTCCTGGCAATGCTGGCGTTGCGCGATCTGGCGCCCCGCGTACCGGCGGCCTTGGTTGTCGCAGCCGCGGCCACGATCCTCGTTGGACTATTGGGCGGCGCAGCAGCCGGCGTTAGCGTCGTCGGTGACCTCCCGTCCGGTCTGCCTCATGTCGTGTTGCCCAGCCTTGACCTTGTGAAATTAAAAGATCTCGCGCCGGGCGCGCTCGCCATCGTTTTGGTCGGCTATGCCGAAGCGCTCGCCGGGGCAAAGGCCGCGGCAATGCAGGGCGGCGGCGACATCGATCCGAACCAGGAGCTGATCGCGCATGGGCCGGCTAACATTCTCAGCGGTCTTTTCGGGGGCTTCCTGGTGGTTGGCAGCCTCTCGAAGACCTCCGTCGCGATGGCTGCCGGCGCGCGCACTCAACTCGCCAATCTCGTCGCAGCAGTCTTTTGCTTTTTCACGCTGGTTTTGTTGACGCCGTTGTTTCGGGGAATGCCGCATCCGGCGCTCGCCGCTATCGTCATCGCGGCAATGCTTCACCTCTCGAAGCCCGGCTATCTGCGCGACCTGCTCGCCCGCTCTCCTTGGGAGTTTGCCATCGCTGCAATGGTCATCGCCGGAGAGCTTACCCTGGGCGTCCTCCACGGCATTGTCCTCGGCGTGGCGCTGTCGCTGCTGATGTTGATCTACCGAACCAGCCATCCGCAAGGCGCCGTGCTGGGCCAGCTCCCGGGTACCGAAGCCTATCGCGACATCAGGCGCCACCCCGAGGCGCTCACTTTCCCCGGTCTCCTGATTTGGCGGGCCGGCGGCGATTTGTTCTTTGCCAGTGTCGGTCACCTCGACGAGGGGCTGAAGGCCACGCTGGCGGCCACCCGCCCGCCCGCGAGGCACGTGCTCCTCGACGCGGATTCAGTGAACTTCGTCGACACCAGCGGCTGCGATGCCCTGCGGAACTCCATCGAGCAATTGCAAAACCAGGGCATCACCTTCGCCTTTGCCCGGCTGCGCGACGAGGTGCGGGACCGCATGCGGCGCGCCGGCATAGAGGCGGTCGTCGGCTCGGCGAACTTCTATGAACGTGTGACCGATGGGGTGCGCGCCTGGCAGCGCCAAGAAGCGGCGTTGCTCTTGCGCGAGCGCGCGGGTGATAGCGACGGCGGCTCAACCCGACACGAGGATCGGCCTGCCCAGTAGGCATAGACGCTCACTCCGGGGCCGCAGGCCGTAGTCCCCTCGATCTTCTCGAGCGGATAGGCGCCCGCCGCAACCTACGGGCGTGCGTGGATCAAGGCCAAACGCCCGGCGGTTTGAAGTCGAGCCAACGCCCGGCACAGTTCCTTGGCGACTTGCGGGCGCGACTCCAAGATCGGCGTGAGGTCTGCCTTTGCAAGCTGGTAAACCGTAGATGGGATCAACGCGCTGAACCTGGCCGTAGCCGCCGCTCCCGTCAGCAACCCGATCTCGCCAAAATGATCTCCGGGGCCGAGGCGCAATAATTCTATATCGCCCTCGATTTCCAGACGCGTGAATGACAGAACGCCGCTTCCAACGATAAACAGCGACTGCGGAACGACACCGGGCTCGATCACCGTCTCGCCTTCGTCATAGGAACGCTCCTCGAGCTTTGCTGCGATGGCGGCGCGCTCGGCGGGTGTGAATGTCGCAAAGATGGCAACCAGCTCGAGCAGCCTTTCGGCGCCGGTGCGGCGCTTTCGCGAACTGCCGACCGACGAGCCATTCGGCGGCGCCGCCAGATCGATGTCTGCCGCCGCGAGGTGCCTATAAATGAAATCGAAGAGTTCGTTCTGCGCCTTGACGGTAGAGCCCAGGTCTTCGACAAAAAACGCGATCTCGAATTCGGTATAGGCTGCCGTGATCGCCTTGATGGTGATGGTCGGGGCCGGTGTTGCGACGATGAGCCGAGAATTGCGGATCGCATGCTCGAG
>JAFASL010000828.1 GCA_019244535.1 Alphaproteobacteria bacterium | reverse complement strand
CGAGGTCGGGCCGATGTTTGGAATGGGCGGCTTTCAGCTATTGCCGTTTTACGATGCGCTGGCGCAGCTCGGCATGCGCCACTTCCTGATCAATGACGAGCGTTGCGGCGCCTTTGCAGCCGATGCCTATGCGCGGGTCACCAATCGCCCCGGCGTCTGCGACGGCACGCTCGGGCCGGGCGCCACCAACCTTGTGACGGGCCTAATCGAAAGCCTCAATGCCGGTGTTCCGGTCATTGCATTGGCGGGTGATACAAACCGCGCGCATTCCTGGAAAAACATGACGCAGGAGTGCCGGCAGACCGAGATCTTGCGGCCGGCGGTCAAGGAGCTGATCCGCGTCGAAATGACCAGCCGAGCCCCGGAGCTGTTGCGCCGGGCTTTTGCCGTGGCGACCTCGGGCCGGCCGGGACCCGTGCTTCTCGATGTTCCCGAGGATGTCTGCCATGGGGAGCACGACTTCGCGCCCAAGGACTTTGCGATCGATCCATCGACCTTGAGCATCCCGGCCCGCCGCATCCGGCCGGACCGGGCGGATGTCGCGCGGGCCGCTGCGCTGATCGGTCGCGCCAAGCGGCCTTTGCTGCTGGTTGGCGGCGGCATCCATCTCTCGGCCGGATATCAGGCGCTGCTGGCGTTTGCCGAGGCGCATTCGATCCCGGTAGCGCACACGATGAGCGGTAAGGGCGGGATCGCTTGCACGCATCCGCTTTCGGTCGGGCTCTTCGGTCGTTATTCGCGCATCGCCAACGAATTGATCGAAGCTTCGGACTGCCTCGTCGTCGTCGGATGCAAGCTTGGAGAGATTGCGACCAAGCGCTACGCCCTGCCATCGCAGACCATTCCGCTGATCCATCTCGAGATCCTCGCCGAGGAGATCGGCCGGTCCCGGGCGGCAGACGTGGCGCTGTGGGGCGACGCCAAAGCCGGGCTGGAAGATCTGACCGAAGCACTCGCCGACGATGCGAGGCGAGCGCGGTCGGCACGGGCCGATTATGTAGCCGAAATCCCGTCTCGAATGGCGTCGTGGCGTGCGGAGGCAGCGGTGCGGCTCGATTCCGCCGAGCGGCCCATCCACATGGCCCGGCTCTGCAGCGAGCTCAACAAGGCATTGCCACCGGACAGCATCCTTGTTGCCGATGGCGGATTTGCCGGCCACTGGACCGGACTGCTCTACGATACGAAGGCATCGGGCCGGCACTTTATGCCCGACCGCGGCCTCGCATCGATCGGCTACGGAGTGCCCGGCGGAATCGGCGCGGCGCTGGCCGCGCCGGCGGCTTCAGCCGTCGCGATCACCGGCGATGGCGGGTTCAACATGATGCTGGGTGAGCTTGAAACCGCGAAGCGCGCCGGGGTCGGGCTGACTGTCGTTATCGTCAACAATGCTGCCTCGGGTTACGTCAAGGCATTGCAACACGCCATGTTCCGCGGCCGCTACCAATCTTCCGACCTGGTCGAGATGGATTATGCGGCAATCGCCCGTGCGATGGGCTGCAACGGCATCCGTGTCGAGGATCCGGACGATCTCGGCAAAGCGTTGCGGACCGGCCTCGCCGAGCGCACCCGGCCTACTGTGCTCGATGTCGTCGTGACCCGCGATCCCGCCCGGATGCTGCCCGCCGTCGACAATCGCACGGTCGAGATCAGGCAAGGCGACCGAGTGGCATAGTTGAGGAGTGCCGGCATGCGTCTCGAAGGCAAGGTCGCCATCATCGTTGGGGCCGGGCAGAGCCCCGGCGAGGGCATCGGGAATGGCCGCGCAACGACACTGCGCTTCGCGCAAGAAGGCGCCAGGATCCTGGCAGTCGACCGTGTTATCGCCTCGGCCGAGGAAACTGCCGCAATGGCGGCCAAGGAAGGCAGCGAGTGCGTGGCTTTCGCCGCCGATGTGACAAGGGAAGAGACGCTTGCCGCGGCGATAGAAGCCGCTCGGGCGCGCTGGGGCCGGATCGATATCCTGCACAACAATGTGGGGGTAAGTATCGCGGGTGGCGACCAGCCGCTGCAGGATCTGACTGAGGAGGCGTTCGACCGCGTTTGCGCGATTAACCTGCGCGGTACGATCATGGCGTGCAAGCACGCAGTGCCGGTTATGCGTCAGCAGCGCTCCGGTGCGATCATCAACATCTCTTCCGTGGCTGCGCGCGAGAACAGCTACCCACTCGTCGCTTACAAGGCTACCAAAGCTGCAATGATCGCGTTCACCGAGCAGCTCGCTCTGCAAAATGCCCCGTTCGGGATACGCGCCAACTGCATTCTGCCGGGTCTCATGGACACGCCAATGGCGGTCGATACGCGCGCCCGCGCCAGCAACCGCAGCCGCGCCGAGGTCGCCGCGGAGCGTGATGCCAAAGTTCCATTGCGCGGCCGCATGGGAACGGCGTGGGACGTCGCGAATGCAGCGCTCTTTCTTGCTTCCGACGAGGCCAATTTTATCACCGGTGTGGCGCTGCCGGTCGACGGCGGGGCTTTGGTGCGGGTCGGTTGATCCTTGGCCGCGCTGCGCATGTCCTAAAGGCAGTTCTGCTCCTGATAATGGGTGCCGTTATGGAAGCCATTTCTGCCCAGGCGCAGTCTCCGGCGGCCGATCCGGGCCTGATCGACGATCTGGTCGCTGCCAATCGCATCCTTTATGACCAGGGCGTGGTCGATGGCTTTGGCCATGTCAGTGTCCGGCACAATACGAACCCGGATCATTTTCTATTGGCGCGCAGTATGGCGCCGGGCCTTGTCACCAGCACCGACATCATGGAATTCGACCGCGACGGCAATGCGGTCGACCAGCAAGGGCGCGCCGTCTACCTCGAACGCTTCATCCATAGCGAGATCTACAAGACCCATCCCGAGGTCAAGGCGGTCGTGCACAGCCACTCGCCGGCGGTAATTCCGTTTGGCGTGACGACCGTGCCGTTGCGGCCGATTTTTCATCTGAGCTCGTTTCTCGGGGCCGGCGTCACGGTATTCGAAATCCGCGAGGCGGGCGGTCCTGCCACCGACATGCTGATCCGCACACCCGAACTTGGAGCCGCCCTGTCGCGCGCGCTCGGCTCGGCGCCCGTGGCGCTGATGCGCGGACACGGCGATGTCGTCGTCGCATCCTCGCTGAAGGAAGCCGTTTTCCGGGCGGTTTACTCCGAGGTCAACGCGCGCCTCGAAGCCGAGGCGTTGCGGCTGGCGCCTTTGGGTCAGGTGACCTTTCTAAACGATGAGGAGGCGGCCAACGCAACCGCGACCAATGCCGGCGTATTGCTCCGAGCGTGGGATCTGTGGAAAGCCAAAGCGTTGGCACCGGCGCGATGAGCTGCATGGTCATCGCCAGGAGCACGCGACAAAGCGATCAAGTCCCCTGATGCAAACCCTCTGGATCTTGCTCTATTTGGCCGTCGCTTCAACCCAATCGAATGCTGATGGGCAATTGGTGCTGCAGTCTTTTGCAAGGTAATCATGAAGCCGATACCCCGGGGGGCGAAAGGCTCCTTCAATCTCCTCGTCCAACCCGAACATCTTGCAAACCGGTTCAAGGACGCAACGCTGCCGCCGGTCCTTGCCACCCCCGTCATGATCATGGCCATGGAAAACGCCGCGCTCAACGCAGTCAGGCCCTATCTCGATCCTGGCGAAAGCGCAGTCGGCACTGCGGTCAATGTGCGCCATCTCGCCGCAACACCCGCAGGGCGCCTGGTCACCGCGGAGGCCGAGGCGACAAAAATCGAGGGGCGGCAGATAGAGTTCGCCGTCCGGGCAAGCGACGGCGCCAAGGAAATCGGGGCCGGCTCGCATTCGAGGGTAGTCATCGACATCGCCAAATTTGCGCGGCGCCTCGGATGAGCAAACGCGGTCTGGCTGGAAGCCGACAACTCCCGACGACAGCCAGCCGCGGCGTGCCGCTGCCACGCGAAAATTTGAGCGTGCGCGAGAAATAACTGATCTGTGACCTAGCTCACACCGCTCCCGCTACTGAAGGAAGTATCGTTAATGCGTTCAGTCGGGGAGAATGGGAAATGGCGCTTCGGCTTATTGTCTGCTTTGACGGGACGTGGAACAGGCCCGACAACAATTCTGATCTCACCGCACGGGTCGAAACCAATGTCTGCCGCTTTTACG
>JAFASL010000812.1 GCA_019244535.1 Alphaproteobacteria bacterium | reverse complement strand
GAGCCAGGATACGGAAACAACGGAACGGGATCGTTCGCCCAGACCCCGGCGGAGCGCAGTTCGTCGCGCCAACGCTGAACCATTTCTGTGTCGTCGCCGCTGGCGATCAGATTGGCTTGGACAAACGGTACCGAACCTTTGGCATAGATCAGCAGCTCCGTCAGGTCATGCGTGGACAGCTTGCAGTTTTTCTCCAACCAATCGCGTCCTGCCGAGGTCAGACTTTCGACACCCGCTTCTATCGAGACGCAACCGGCTGCCCCGAGAAGGTCGAGCATCTCGCGGCTCCACAAGTCGATCCGCGTCTGTATCCCAAAGTGCGCGTCACGCTCCACCATGGCCGCGAGCAACTGGCGCCAGGGAAGAAAGATCTCGTCAATGAAGTAGACATAGTTAACCCCAGCGGCGATCAATTGGTCGAGTTCCGCCAATATTGTGGAAAGCGGGCGCCGCCGGTATCGGTTGCGAAAATTCTCCTTCGCGCAAAAGGTACAGTGGTAGGGACAACCGCGCGAGGCCTCGATCTCGGCACCGAAACCGATCGGCGTCGTGTCGAACCTGTGGTGATGGTGCCGGTGTGCGCCGAGCGTTTCGGCCGGCCAGGTAAGCGCGGGCAAATTCGCAACATCCGCGGCTTGAGGGCCACCCTGAACGACGATCTTGCCCTGACTTGCATAACAAAGGCCGGGCACTTCATGCCACCGGTCGGGCGGCCGATCGGCTAGGTGAACAAGTGTTTCCTCACACTCACCCAGCGCGACCACGCCGACGCCGAGCTTGCGGAGTGTGGCGCGGGGCGTAGTGGAGCCATGCGGTCCAACCGCCACCTTTGTCCCGGAAACGCCTTCGAGCGCACTCAAAGTTTGCTGCGGTACTCGCAACTCCGGGGGGGCGCAGCGCCAAAACAGGTAACTGGGGGCAGTTGTGATAGCAATCAGATCAGCGGCAAAATTCGTCACCCGATCTGCCAGCGTGGCACCGTCCAGAGCATCCGCATGGGCATCGAAGATCTCGGCCGTATGGCCGGCGTCCTGCAGCAAGGCTTTGGCATAGCCGTATTCCAGTGGGAGATGCGGCTCGCGGCAGCCGAAATAGATACTCCCGTCGAACGACCAGTTCGGGTTTACGAGGGCGACCCTCATGATCCTACTACCCGTGCCGCGGCAGCCGCCCCGTGATTGACCGCAATCCATTGATGCAACGACCTAATTCCATGCTCGACATCGGTTCTGGGCCGCCACCCGGTCAGGGTCTCGAACTTGCCAGAATCGGACACGTACCAACGCTGGTCCCCAATACGCCACGGGCCGTACGTCACTTCCGGTGACGAACTGTTTAATGCGGTAATCCGTTCGATTAGCTCTCGTAGGCTTATGGTGTTTTCCCAACCTCCTCCGATATTGAAGGCCTGGCCCGCAATCCCGGGCAGGTGATCTTCAGCCAGCAGAAGAGCCTCGACCAGATCATCAACGTAAAGCAGGTCGCGAACCTGTCTGCCGTCGCCATAAATCGTTATTGGTACCTCCTTTTGTGTTCGGATGAGGAAGTGCGCGACCCAGCCCTGGTCTTCTGTGCCGCATTGATGTGGTCCATAAACGCAGCTCATCCGAAACACCGTCGCAGCGACTGAGTAGCAGCGCGCATAATCCAAAACGTATTGGTCGGCGGCGCCCTTTGAACAGCCATAGGGGCTATGGAAATTGAGGGGACGGGTCTCGTCGATGGCGCGCAGACCAGAGGCAGGACTGTAGCGCGTTGCGAGGCAACGAACGGGATCTCTTCCAGCGGGCCGTAGGCCTTGTTCGTGGGGGTGAAAACGAGGCCAACATGACGAGCGGTCTCACGAATTAGCTCCAGCAGGTTCAAGGTCCCGCCGCCATTTACGGCAAAATCGTCGCTTGGATCGCTGAGACTTGTAGTAACGGCGACCTGGGCGGCGGGGTGAAACACGGTCCCGATGTCGGTAAGCCCATGACGCAACTGCTCTGTCGAGCGGACGTCGCCTTGCTCCGCCTCAACGCGGGAGCCGTGTACCGCTAGGAGCCAGCGCAAGTTTTGCTTGGCTCCCGGCCGGCTCAGGTTGTCGTAAATCCGCACACGCCGTCCGGCTCGCAACAGCCGGTGCGCCAAATTGGTGCCGATAAAACCAGCGCCACCGGTGATTAGAACGGGTCGGCGGGTTGCCGCCCGGACGAGCGACACGCTCATAATGTCAGCCCGCGAGCGACCAGCGCCGCCCGTGCCTCGCCCACTCGATCGACGGCAGCACGCCCTTTCAGCCAAGCAACCAATTCTGCGAGGCCGTGATTGAGCTGTGTTCGCGGCCGGTAACCGAGAACCGATCGTGCCGCGCTGATATCGGGGAAACAATGCCGGACGTCGCCGACGCGACACTCTCCAGTGATTTCGGGCTCAATCGGAACACCCAGCGTGTCGGCCAGCAACCGCGCCACCTCCTTGATCGTAACTGGCTGGCCGGTGCCGATGTTGAAGGCCTGGCCCACTGCTCCTTCGCTTTCCAATGCGAGACGGCAAGCCTCGGCGACATCGCCGGCGTAAACGAAATCCCTTCGCTGCTCTCCATCCTCAAAAATTAGCGGCGGACGCTCGTTCAACAGCCGTGCGGCAAAGATGGCCAAAACTCCGCTATAGGGGTTTGATAGCGCCTGATGCGGGCCGTAGACGTTGAAAAAACGCAATGCCACTGTCGGGATTTCGTAAGCGCCGCCAACCATCAGGCAGAGGCATTCCTGATCGTATTTCGACAGGGCATAGACCGAAAGCATCGATGGAGTTTTGCTTTCATCTGTTGGCACTGCCTCGAGCGAGCGACCGGCACCATCAGTCGGCTCCCAAAATCCTTGTTTCAGCCGCACCGGGTCCCGGTCGACATTTCCCAATAGCCGGCCGTCACTGGCTCGATAACATCCCTCGCCGTAAATGCTCATGCTCGATGCCACGATCAGCCGATCGAATGGGCGCCGCTTTGCTCGCTCGATCATTGCCTCGAGCAATACCGCCGTCCCGCGGCTGTTCACATCAGTGTAATCGGCCACCTCGTACATGCTCTGTCCGACCCCGACGCGGGCCGCCAAATGCAAGACTGCATCCGCGTCGCTCAGCGCTCGACGCACAGTTTTTGGCGAACGAATGTCGCCGACCAACAATTCGACGCGATGATCGAGATAACTGGGTCGTCTGCGCTCGGGGCCGTGTATCTGCTGGTCTAAGTTGTCGAGCGCACGAACGCGATAGCCGTGATCAAGCAGTGCGGCGGCACAGTGAGAAGCGATAAAACCGGCTCCCCCCGTGATCAGAACGGTCTTTGCCATCGTGGGTTGCGAGACTTGTTGATTTTCTCGCGGGTTCAACACCGGACCCTAAAAAAGGTTCAAACGTTTGACGAGAATCTTTACCTTATGTAGAAACCTGCAGTGAGCGCCGGCTTCGGCTCCCGAGTGTTAAGGTCCGGCGCTTTGGTTGCAGTACAAAATCCGCGCCAATGCACCGGTAGATAGCAGCTGCCGCCGGCCCTCCCCCTCAATTGTCGAAGCTCACCCGATAGTGCTGGGCATCGGACAGGTAGAATACCAGCCCAGGCCGACACCAGCGTGTCTCCGCGGCGAGAAACTCTCTCGCAGCGCAGATGCTGCTGCAATCACCATACCGAGGTATGGGACTACCCGCAGCAGAGCCGTCATAAGCGGCGGTGGATCAGGTAAGCAAGTCCGTACCCGATTGCGCCGGCCAATAGCAAAGCAGTCAGCGGTTGCTCGGCAGTGTATCGGCTGATAGTGTCGCCGGCTCTGGAACTCTGCTGATAGAGATTTGTCGCTACCTGCGACGCCTGCTCGCCAGCTTGACGGGCAG
This sequence comes from Alphaproteobacteria bacterium, assembly GCA_019244535.1. GTDB lineage: Bacteria > Pseudomonadota > Alphaproteobacteria > ATCC43930 > CGMCC-115725 > AP-15. The sequence goes on along the minus strand of JAFASL010000812.1, from coordinate 161 downwards.
CTCCTTGTATAATTTCCCCTGCCTGAGCCATCGCTTGTCTGCCGGCATCGGAGGCTTGGCGCCCCAATGTGGCGGCGCCCTCCCGGGCGTCCTCGATCACCGCCTTCCCTCATCCAACTTGGCTTGCAGGCGCGTGCCCGTTTGCGCCGCGGCGTTACCGG
>JAFASL010000740.1 GCA_019244535.1 Alphaproteobacteria bacterium | reverse complement strand
CCGCCGCCATACGTTAAAATCAAATCGTAAGCCCCGATCAGGTCACGAAAGGGATCGTCGCGATCTGCGATGATCCGATCGAGCGTCGCCGGAGCGTCGACGTCCCAGAAAGCAGTGAGTGCGCCCGGTCGCTTGATGACCGGTACTTGCGCTTCCAACAATGCGTCGAATACTCCGACTCCGCTGGCCTTGATAATCAGATCGCAGCGGGCGGCCTCTTCCAGCGCTCGCATGACGCCATCGGTACCATCAACGGAATAGACCGCGACCCGTGCCCAACTGGGGTCGGGAATGTCACGGTGCGCTTGACGATCGAATGCGTCGGGCTCGTAGAACGTAATGCGGTGGCCACGACCGGCGAGCGCTTGCAATACGCCACGGTAATAAGTCGCTGCTCCATTCCAATAGGCTGATACCAGGCTCGAACCAAAGAAGGCGACCGACAGTGGTTTCATTGCGCTGCTGCAGTGTGCGGTCGAACGAGATCACGCCCGAGTGCGCGGCAAATCGCCAATAGTTCGTCAACGCGATGTCCGCAGCTGTGGCGCGCCTCGACGGTTGCTCGGCCGCGTCTGGAGAGTTCGGAGGCCAGGTTGGTATCGTGAAGGATTGCGTTTAGGTGACCTTGCATCTCAATACTGCTTCGCGCCATCAGAAAATCTTCACCCGGTTTGAACAACCCTTCTGTGTCCTCCCACGGAGAACAGACCAGCGGGATCCCGCAGGCAAGAGCCTCGAATACCCGGATGGTTGGAATTCCAGGCAGGAAGTGAACATAGGGTCGCCGCGGTATATGAACCGTCGCGGCAGCCTCGGCAAACGCGTCGGGAACTCGGAAATTCGGCAGATACCCGGCAAAGTCGATCCCGGCTTGAGCAAGCGCCCGGTGCGCCTCGTCCGGATAGCGCACACCGTGGACTCGGGCAGAAAGATCGAGCAAAGCAATCGGCTCAATCAGATACTCGCGTAATTCGGCGGTGCGCTCCTCGTCGCCCCAATTGCCGATCCACACGAGATCGCGTTGTCGCTCGATTTCGGGGCGCGGAGTAAAAACTTGAAGATCCGCGGCTTCGTGCCAAGTGAATGCGCGCCGCGCCCAGCCCCGACGTATATAGGCCTCCCGCAAGATATCGCCGAAAGCGAGCACGCCGTCGAAAGCGCTCAGGTCCAGGGCGTCCATAGCGGCGGGATCGCTCACCGCTCGATGATGCGTGTCATGAAACAGCAGCAGGTACGAGCCGCCGGAGTTTCGATGCGCACCGATACGGGCGAGAAGCTCCGGTGTGTTCCATTCGTGCACCAGCACGATATCGACGCCCTCGAGCACCTGATCAAGGTCGAGCGCGGTCGGATCGTAAACTGCCAGCGGCAGCACCGGATAAGCCTCTCGCCAAGCGGCGAGAGCGTCCGGGCCATGGTCCCGCCCGAGGTTCGCCGCGCTCCAGTTATCGCTCGGCTCCAGCGCCAGGACGTCAAAACCGCGATGCCAACATTCGCTCAAAACACCGCGGAGAAAATGCGCGTTTCCGTTATTCCAGTCAGAGCGCAGTGATTGGCAGAACAGGACCAGCTTTGGCATCAAGCGGTCTCCAGCACCGCTGAGTTGTGCATCATCTCCCGGTAGAGGCCCGAATAGGCCCTGGCCATCCGATCCATCGTGAAAGAGCGCGCGCGCGATCTTGCGGCGGTGGCCAGTAGCCTCCGTTCTTCTGGGTTGGCGATCAGCATCGCCAAGGCAGCGTGGAGTTCCACCGGACGCTCTGGGTCGACAAAGATCGCCGCATCGTTCCAATTCTCGCGCAAGGACGGAATGTCGCCGAGGACCAGCGGACATCCGGCAGCCGCCGCTTCGAGGATGGCGAGGCCAAACGGCTCGTATCGAGCTGGAGCAGCGAAAATCCCGGCGCTGGCCAGAGCACGAGCCATTTCCGCCGGCGTCAAAGAGCCGAGCAGGCGAGCATTGGCGAGACGCACAGTGCCGCCTTCCGGGTGCTCGGTCGCCCCCGCAATCGCAATTGGCCAGCTGAGACCGGGCGCGGCAGTGCTCAAAGCTGCGAGGTTTTTCGCGGCGTCCCACAGCCGCCCGGCGGCGAGTACGAAGGGCTGCTTTGCCGTTATACGAAAAGCCGTCGCATCGACCCCATTGGGGATCACTGACGCAGCACCTGCCAATGGCAAATAATGATGTTCGAGATCATGCATGACCGCTGCCGTTGGCGCGATGATGCGGGAAGCTGAAGCAAGCCCGGCGATCACATTTTTCCGGTACTCATCCCATTCCGGTGGTGCGGCACATTTGTGGACCGCTCGCCACCAAGACAATACGTCAGAGTGAGCGACAACGACCGCCGGACGATCGAAGCCGAGCTGCCCCTGAGCATATCCATTCACATGTACGACATCGACCTCGTATTGTGCGATCAGGTCGAGGAGCCAGTGGCGGCTTGCCGGAAAATCAAGATCTCCGCCTGCCATCCATTCCAGGCGATAATCACTCTCCACAAGTATCACGTTTTCGAGCTCGCAGATCGCATCACACTGAGCCTGAACCGGGCGCGGTCCCATCGTTGCAACAATAAACCGGGTGTCGGGTAGAGACCGGCACAAGCCTGCCGCATACGACCAGACTCCGCCAACGCAATCCGCCGTCATCAACACCGTCGGCGGCCGGCCGTCAGGCTTGCACTCGATCATAACCCGGATCCTGCCTCGAGAGCGGCGAGCCGGCCCGGGCAGGCATCCTGGATTTCACTGAACGCTCGGTACCGCTCGAGGTAATAATCGACAGCGCGTTCCCACGCATTGTCGTCTGGCACTCCCCAGAGGCGGCGATAATCCGGTGACCCGGGATACGGGAACAAGGGAACGGGATCGTTCGCCCACACGCCGGCAGAACGCAGTTCCGTGCGCCAACGCTGAACCATTTCAGTGTCGTCGCCGCTGGCGATCAGATTGGCTTGGACAAACGGTACCGAACCTTTGGCATAAATCAGCAGCTCCGTCAGGTCATGCGTGGACAGCTTGCAGTTTTTCTCCAACCAGTCGCGTCCTGCCGAGGTCAGACTTTCAATACCTGCCTCTATCGAGACGCAACCGGCTGTCCCGAGAAGGTCGAGCATCTCGCGGCTCCACAAGTCGATCCGCGTCTGTATCCC
>JAFASL010000725.1 GCA_019244535.1 Alphaproteobacteria bacterium | reverse complement strand
TCGACGCGGGCTGTGATGAGACCGAGCGCGGATTTGTCGAGCGCGTCGCAATAGGCTTGCGCCTCGCCGGGGACATGTTCGAGGGCGCCGTCGTTGCGGTAGGTCCAGCCGTGATAAGTGCACATGAAACGCTTGGCGTTGCCGTCGTCAGCGCGGCACACGCGATTGCCGCGGTGGCGGCACATATTCAATAGTGCGTGCAGCCTCCCCTCTCCGTCGCGGGTCAGGATGACCGGGTCTTCGCCCATATAGGTGTGGAAGAAATCGTCAGGCCCGGGCACCAGGCTCTCATGCCCGATCATCAGCCAGGCGCGCCCGAAGATCTTCTCCATCTCGTCATTGTAAATCGCCGCATCGCTGAAAATGCGCCGGTCGAGCTTGCCGGTGGCGTGGTCGATGACGGTGCATTTCCGAGCGGCGCCCATACCGAACTCCTCCCATCTGCGCGATGATAGCAGGCGCCGCCGATGGCGGGCCAGCACTCGCGCCGGTGCGGGTTATCTGGGCACGTGGTGCGGCGCTGCCGGAAACTCCCGGTCCTTGCTGGGGATCAGATCATAGGGGAGCGCAAAGCCGGGCATCGCCTCGAGGCGGGCGGCCCAGGCTTTCAGATGGGGCCAGTGACCGATCTCGAACCCGCCCTCGGCCATGAACACCATGCGGCCCCAGCAGCCGATATCGGCGATCGTGCATTCGTCGCCGACGAGAAAGGGCCGGTCCTTCACGGTATTGTCGACAAACGACAGCGCCGCCTCGGCGCGCGGGCGGAACTCAGCGATCACCTCGTCGTGCATCTTGCGGAACCGCGCCGAGTGGCGCACCCGCGCGACCGCGGTGATGTGGTCGGCCTCCCACGACAACCATTCGCGCGCCTGCCACCGCTCTTGCTCGCTGCGGCCCTCGAAATGCCCGGTCGTGCGCGCCAAATAGTCGAGGATCACATTTGACTGCAGGATGGTCAGTCCGCGGTGCCGCAATGACGGCACGACTCCCCAACGGTTGATCGCCAGGTATTCGGGCGAGCTTTGCACCCCGATCTTCAGGTTGACGGTGCGGAACGAAAACGGCAGTCCCGCCAACGCCAGGTACAGCATCGGCTTGTAGCTGGAACTGGATGTGAAGCTGCCGTAGAGGGTCAGAGACTCCTCGCTGATCGGCGCCCCGATCATTCCTTCAGGCCGGCTCCTTCACGTGAGTGGCGCGCATGAGCCGCACCGCCTCCGGGTCGCCAATGATTTCGCTCCGGGCGTTCTTCAGGAAGTCCTCGTATTCCCGCGCCATCTCCGGCGACACGACCTCGATCATCAGCCGGTTTTCGAGCCAGAACTCGATGACATGAAAAAACGGCTTGTGGCCCCGCATGCCGCGGCCGAAGGTCCTGGCCCGCCAACCCTCGCGCGCGCCAATCGCCTCGATCTGCTCCGGCTGCAGCGGCACCGAGAGCAGAGCATGGAACGGCCAGGTCTGCGGCGGCGAGGCGTTGTCGCCAAAAACGACCTGATCGTCATTCGCCGGGATGTCGAGCGTCGCCCGCTCGGGATAGACCTCGATCATCGTGCCGTGCGCGTCGCCGCTCGCCGCCATGAAGGCGCCCTCGAGCGGTCCGAACGGATAAGACTTGCCGCCCATCAATTCGGCAAGCACCTCGGCGACGCGCTGCGGCTCACGAGCGGGTATCGATACGTGGTGGATCATTGGCATTCTCCTATGCGCCACGAGCGACACAACGTAAGCATGATGTTGAAAGCTCCAATATGGCGCGACGATACTCCGCACCGGCTCGTGCAGCAACGCGGCCGCTGGTGCAGCTTTGCGGCAAGCTGCCAAAGGGTTAAGCTGCCGCACGCGAGATGGAGGACAGAGCCATGATGATCGACATGCACACCCATTGGAGACCGGCCGACGTTGCCGACGCGCTGCGGGCGCGGACCCGAGAGCCGCGCATCGTGCGCAATCCGGACGGCGTCGAGGTGCTGAAGTCGCCGCGCATGGGCGAAGAACCGCTCGCCCGCGCCTTCGACGACGTCGATTTCCACCTCGCTCGGATGGACCGCCAGGGGGTGGAGACGAGCGTGCTGTCCCTCCTCGGTTCATTCTGCTGGATCGAGGCGCAGCCGCTGGAAGAGTCCTTGCCGCTCTGCCGGACCGTTAATGACGGGCTTTCGGCGATTTGCCGGAAGCATCCCGGCCGCTTTGCCGCCTATGCCGCACTGCCCTTGACGGACATCTCCGCCGCCGCTGCCGAATTCGAGCGGGCGCTCGGGTTGCCGGGCATGATCGGCGCTCAAGTGCCGGGCAACTATTTCTTGACGCGCAAGGACGCCGAAGCGATGCGGCCGCTGCTGGATGTCGCGAACCGCCACCGCGCATGTCTCTTCATCCACCACGGTCCGCGGCCGGGCGACACTTTCCCCAAGGTCGCCGGCGACATAGACAATGCGCGCCGCCGTAACGGCACGCTCGACATGCAGGCGAGCCTCTCTTCGGTGATGACGACATTGTGCTTGACCGACTATCTCGCCGACTACCCTGACGCGATGATCCAGGTCCACAATTTGGGCGGCAACCTTCCCTACGAGGTCGAGCGGATGGACCATCGCTGTCTGCTCGACACGCCGGATGAGGAGTTGCCTTCGTCACGCTTCCGCAAGGCAAAGGTCTATGTGGATTGCAATTCGTTTGGCCCGCGCGCGATCGAGGCTGGCGTCAGGCTGTACGGCGCCGAGCGCACCGTCTGCGGTACCGATGGCACCGAATTCGGCTGCGACTGGACCAGAAAGGCGCTCGCGGAAGCCGAGATCGGTGAGGAGGCGCGTGAGCAAATCCTGCACCGCAACGCCGCAACGATGCTGGCCCACATCGGCAAGGCACAAGGCGAAAGGGCCGCCGCCTAATTATTCCCCCGCGGGGCCGCGGACCCGGCCCGCACCGCCGCGGCAGCGCTGGGGTCCGCTCGATCCCGGCGCGGAGGGCGCCGCACGCCTTGTCGGCGACGAGGCCCGCGTTTACAGCAACGAAGCTTGCTCGGGCGGGTAAGTAATTCGCTCGCCCTCCACGCGTGCGAATGCCGTGAGCTCATGCAGCCGGTAGCTGCTGGCCGACAAAATCTCGACGACCGGAACGCCGCGCACGAAGAGCGCGTCGGCCACCAGGGAGCGGTGGCAGCGCCACGGCACCGCTTCGGCGCACATAATCGCCACGCGGCTTTCGTCGCTCATCCGAATGAGCGCAGCAAGCGCCTCCCGAAATTCCGCGGTCTGCATGTAATCGGCAAAGCCCCGAAAACCTTCGTTGTGCCAGCCGGTATTGGGGGAATCTTTACTCGGCCGCCGCAGACCACCCAGTCCCTTGAACGGCACGTATTCGAGATGCTGGGCTTTCAGGCTGTCGGCCAACGCCGTGTCGTTGAATTGCGGATTGCGGCGTGACCGCGGGATCGTGCGGATGTCGGCGACGCATTGAATGCCATAGGCTGCCAGCAGCGCCAGAAAGGTCTCGATCGGCAATGTCGAGTGCCCGAGAGTGAATATCGCACCTTCGGGCCAATGCGCTTCTTGCGGCGGGGGATATTCGGTCATCGCGACTTTACTGAGCAATTGGGTCGGCTTCGCTCGGATGTATAAACGCAAATCTGGCCTGCCAATCCCAACGTTGCTAGCCGGTTGATTTGGGGATTTTCTCGCTTTCGATGCGCTGCTAGGGTGAGTTCGAAACGCCGAAGCATGTTGGAGGGAAGGCCGAGATGACCGACACCACATTACCGGTTGGCGCAACGGTCGCAGAGGACGCGCATCGGGCGCATTTGCGTCGCGCCGTCGTCGCCAGCACCGTCGGCACGACGATCGAGTGGTACGATTTTCTGATTTACAGCACGATGACGGGACTGGTCTTCGGCAGGGTATTCTTTGCCGGATCCGACCCGCTGATCGACACGCTGAAGGCGTTCGGCGTCTTCTTTATCGGCTTTGTCGCGCGTCCGATCGGCGCCGCGATCTTCGGCCATTACGGCGACCGCATCGGGCGCAAAGCGACCCTGATCGTGACCTTGCTGATGACGGGTATCGCCACCGCTGCGGTCGGGCTGGTTCCCGGTTACGACATGATCGGCCTTTGGGGTGCGGTCATTCTGACCCTTCTGCGCCTGATCCAAGGGATCGGGGTAGGCGGCGAGTGGGGCGGCTCGGTCTTGCTGGCGATGGAATGGGCGCGCGGCAACAACAACCGCGGGTTCATCGCGTCGTGGCCGCAATTCGGCGCGCCCGCCGGGCTGTTCCTGGCGAACTTGGCGGTGTTGATCTTCAGCTGGATTTCCGGCGACCAGTTCCTCGAGTGGGGTTGGCGAATTCCATTTTTGCTCAGCATCGTCATGGTCGGGGTCGGGTTGTGGATCCGGCTTGGCATCCTCGAGACCCCGGTGTTCCGCCGCGTGCTCGAAGAAAACCGGACGGTGCGCGCGCCGACGATCGAGGTGTTTCGCCGCCAGCCGAAGGCCATTGCATTGACCGCGCTGCTGCGCATGGCGGAGCAGGCGCCGGGCTACATCTTCAATGCCTTCGTCTTCACCTATGGCACGCAGGTGCTCGGCGCCTCTCGTGACCTGCTGCTGATGGGGCTGATCGTCACGACCGCGCTCGGTTTTATCTGGGCGCCGATCGCCGGCGCCCTGTCGGACAGGGTCGGCCGGCGGCAAATGTACATCATCGGCTGCATCTTCGTGGCGATCTTCACCTTCGTCTATTTCGCGATGCTCGACACGAGGATCCCGTGGGTGATGTTCACCGCCGTCGCGCTGTCGTTCATCCCGGTCATGACGATGTATGGACCTGAAGCGGCGCTGATCGCCGAGGCTTTCCCGCCGCGACTGCGCTACAGCGGCGCCTCGATCGGTTATCAGCTGGCCTCGATCATCGCCGGCGGGCCGGCGCCCTTCATCGCGACCTGGCTATTCGCGACATTTAACTCGACGTTCCCGATCGGCATCTATGTCGTGATCTGCGCAATCATCAGCATAATCGCGACGGCGCTGCTGCCGGATTACACAAACAAGGACATCTCGACCGAAGAACATTACGAAGAGCCGCGGTAGGGACTGCGGTGCTCTGTGCAGGCTGGCGCGC
>JAFASL010000604.1 GCA_019244535.1 Alphaproteobacteria bacterium | reverse complement strand
ACATCCGGCAGCATGCACTGGAGTCCGCTTCCTTCGTCGTCTGCGCTACCGCCTGGCTGGACACGGATCAGCAGGCACAAATCGTCAAGGACACTGGGGGCAACATCGGCCCGATCTCTAGTGGTTGTTGCACGGCGATTGTGGCGCCCGACGGAAGTCTACTGGGCCAACCCGTTCGCTCGGGGGAAGGCGTGGTCATCGCCGACCTCGATTTCACCCTGATCGATAAACGTAAGCAATTATGGATTCCCGAGGCCATTACAGCCGGCCGGAATTGCTCAGTCTGCTGATTGACCGCACACCCACCACGCACGTTCATGAACGCGCGGCGCACCCCAAGTCGGTCCCTGAGCGAACCTCCGAGCACGCTCTCACCGAGGTTGTCTGAACGTAAAAGTATGGAGGGATGAAAATGCCAACGATCGAAGTACAGGTTCATAGGGTCAGTACACTCTCCCAAAGACCATTCGATGAGGTCGTGAGCAGGCTTACTGCAAGCATCGGCCATCCGGAGATGATCAAGTTCCATCGCGGGGTCGCCTCGGCGACGAGTCTTGGCGATCTGGAGAAGGTGGTTCAAACGGCTGTTGGAACCTCTAACTTGATGGAGTTCGCGCGCTTCGACATGGGTGACGTCCTGCCAAAGGAACGAGGCGGAGGAGGGCCCAAGGCTCTCCGCTTCGTCGTCGGGAATCCACTCATCATGAAAGAAATGGTCAAGACCGTTCCTGACGCGGCGTCGTACGTTCCGCTCACAATCCTGGTGGACGAGCGCGCAGACGGAGTGCATCTCACTTACGACTCGATGGAGAGCTTCCTTGCGCCTTACGGGAGTGAGGCAGCTCTCGCGGTAGCCAGAGGCCTCGACGCGAAGGTTGAGGATCTGCTTGAAACGGTCGCGCGGTGACCTCGAAAACCGCTTCCCCGCACCCGCTTAAAGCTCCTATGCTTCGAAGGAAGGCTGATGACAACGGCGGCGTCCAGCGGACGCCGTCCGCGCGTCAAAGACGGAAACAATCGACAGCAAAATACCAAAAGATGAATAAGGAGCTACTGCCATGAAGAACCCGATCACCGCCGAGGGCGCTGCTTCAGCGCAGAACCCGCTGCCGCCTGTGCCCACCACGAAGATCCTGGCGATCTCCCATTTCATGGGCACGCCCATGACACCCGCCCAGCGCGCCCAGATCATGCCGCACGAAGTGCATGACACTGTGAATGCTTATCTCGCGGGCAAGATAGACCAGTGGTATTTCCGGACCGACGGGAAGGGTGTGGTTTTTATCGTCAACGCAGGGACACCGGAAGAGGCGAAAAACATTTTGGAGAAATTCCCGCTGGGGCAGGCCGGTTTGATGGGCTTTGACTGTATCCCGCTAGGTCCGCTCAGTCCGCTGCGGATCATCAATGAGATGGTGAAGTGATTTTATTGGCTGGCACGCCGTCGGCCGGTAGGAAGCGGGTGTCAGCCATGTGGACAACGGTCGCGCGGGCGCCGCGAGGGTCGCCAGTCGGCAGGAGAAAGGGATGAATTCTGTGGAGCTCGCGGCGCTCGACGCGCTGGACCTGCTCGTCGTCGTGGACAACGAGAGCGACACGCTATCCAGCGTGGATAAAGGTGTACCGCAGCTTCCCGAGCTCGGGCGGCTGGTCGCGCGTGTTCCCCATCTTGCTCCCAAGGACGGCCATGACTGCGTCGAGCCCTGGGGGCATCTGTGCCTCGCCTGCCACGGCTTCTCGGCGCTGGTCACGGGGCGGCGCGGCTCCGAAGAGCGCTCGGTCCTCTTCGACGTCGGACCCTCCGCCGAAGTCTGGCTGGAGAACGCGCGTCGGCTCGGCGTCCGGCTCGCGTCCATTGAAGCCGTGTGCCTCTCGCACTGGCACGCGGACCACAGCGGCGGGCTCCAGGGTGGTGGCCGCCATCACTCGGCCGCGCCTCGACGAAGGGCTCCCGCCGCCGATCGTCGATCTACACCCAGACCGGCCCGACCAGCGTGGCACCAAGACCCATGCAGCGACGCTGGTGCTGTTGAACCCGTAGCC
>JAFASL010000592.1 GCA_019244535.1 Alphaproteobacteria bacterium | reverse complement strand
GGGAACTCCGTTCGGTTCCAAAAAGGCAATGAGCCGGCCGCCGCCGACATCGAAAAACATATGCCGCAGGTGGCCGCCTTCTTCGATCGTTACCGTGTCGGCGACAACCGGCTTGAAACCCAGCACGCCCTCGTAAAACGCGCGGGTCTTGTCGAGATCGAGGGTCGAAAGACCGATATGCGAAAATCCTTTGTGTTTCATCTCAGCTACTCCGGTTCAGGTTTTGCATCAGCACCGAGACTGCGGTGCACCGAAGAACCACCTCTATCGGTATCGCGCGCCGTGCTCGGCTCACTCCGCGCCTGTCGTGAGGTTAACGAAGGTTCAAAAGCTCTGCCGCACTGCGCATTCCACCCATTGCCAGTGGATGATCCAGGACGCCCAACTGAGACAGCGCCGTCGCCTGATCCCAGTAAGCATGCTCGTGGGCGATTTTGCCGCCATCGAATTGGATGAAAGCAGCGACCAGCAATTCGACTTTTCGGCCGGTGGGCCGCACGCCTGGGAGGAACCAATCCATATCGACCGTATGGGTAAAACGTACTGTCATCTCTTCGACGATTCGGTCATCGCTGAAAGTCTGCGATACAGTGGTGATTTCGAAATCCGGTGGGATGTTGGGCAGAAATTTATTGGCGTAGAATTCACGCACGGCCGCTCGACCGACCCGCACGACCCCGCACCCTATAAGGAACACATAGGGGTTTTCGGTCATCGTCGCGAGTGCCGCGTCGGCATCTTTCAGCACAAATTCGGCATGGGCGTGCTGCTGCCAGGTAGCCAGCATTGTCTGCTGGTCGGGCGTGAGATTTTTCATTGGAGGTCCTTTCCGAATGGCGGCTACAGGGAGGGAGATCGTGTCGAAACACCTGCCGCTTCCATCAGCTCGTCGCCGATGAGGCTGTCGGCGGCGGCGAGTTAGCCGATCGCAGTCGACGTCAGTAGCGGCGGGGCTTTCAGATAGCTTTCCGCCAGCCGCCGCCCGGTTTCGCGCATAAGCCGGCGGTCGGTTGCCGGATCGCCATCGGGCGCCATGCGCGTAACCGTGTCGTTGCAATAGGTCGGGATGACCATGCCGGCGTCGCGACACAAGCCGGCGGGATCGCGGCCGGCTTGCACGGCCCGGATGCCGCGTCTCGTCTGGTTGCGGAACATCATGACCCCGCGATCGGTGGCGCCGATATGCTCCAACCCGTGGATCGCGATCGGCCGCTGCGAGACCTGTGCCTCATAGTCGCCGGGCTGCCGCTGACCGGCCTCATACGAGTCCGCGGGTAGCTGGCCGCCGGGGACCATGATCGTGCGATCGGCCCACCACGCGGGCGTGACACCCTCGGTCTCGCTGACATGGCGGAGTTCGATGAACATCGTATTGGTGTCGTCCTGCGGCACGACATAGCGGCTCAGCATCGGACCGCTGAACGCATGTTCCTGGTGGCCGGTCTCCCAGATCGGGGCCACTTGCTGCAAGTTTGGCAGAACGGCTTCGACCATCCGCGCCCAGACATTCTGTCCCACCCGCCGCGTGCCAATGTAGATATACCCACTGGCGTCCCGGTGAACTCCAGTTCCGGCAGTACGCCAAACTCCTCGGTGAACTGAGCACCACTGACGATCGTATGGAGAAACGCCGTATGGGCTGGATCCACTGCGTTCTCCATCGTCTGCAGCCAATTGCACGGCCATGAATATTTCGGGCCCGGCACGAGCCGATAGCCCGGCCGCCGGAAGCTGTCGTACACTGGAAAAGATGGCTGGAGGTCGGGTGGACCCATGTAGGCAAAGACGATGCCGGCGTACTCATGGGTCGGATAGGCCCCGTGACAGAGCCGGTCTTTCAGGGTGCTGTGGGCTGGTTCGCCCGGCGTCTGGAGGATCGTCCCGTCTACCGCGAACAGCCAGCCATGGTAGCAGCATCTTATGCCCGTGGCGTCGATCAGCCCGTACTCCAGAGACGCGCCGCGATGCGGACAATGCAGCTCCAAGAGACCCACAACGCCGCTCCGGTCGCGAAACACCACCAGCTCCTCGCCGAGGATCTTCACCCGATGAGGCAGGTCCTTCAGTTCGTCCGAAAAGCAGATCGGCTGCCAAAAGCGGCGCAGATATTCGCCACACGGCGTGTCGGGGCCGACATGGGAGAGTTCGGCGTCTTCGGCGGGCACCTCGCGGTGGAAGTAGCCGCCATATCGTGTATTCAGGTAGGGGGCCCTGGTGGTCATGCCAGTCCTCTTTTCAGAAGGTCCCTGTGGCAGGAGGAATTGGGTCAATGTGCATTGACGAAGCGGTCAGGCAGCGGCCTGCACAACGGAAGCCGCCTGGATCCGCCGCACGATGTCCGGTTCCTGCAGCCGGCTCTGAGGCTGCAGCAGATGGGCGACTTCTATCATCGCGCGGTGGACGACAGGGTCAGCGACGGCGGCGCGGAACAGGGCGGCCTCGAACTCTCGCGCTTCCGCGAAATTGTCGGGTCGTTCGCCGCGCGTCTGTGGGAAAGCGAGGTCGGCGCTCGTCGACATGGTCCAGGGCGTCTCGAGCACCGAGGCTACCTCTGACATAAAGCCCGACTGCAACGCCGCGATCGGATCCGGTTCATCAGCCGCGCGATGCAGCACATCCTGGAGCAATCGGGCCTGCAGGGAGGCGGACGACATGCCCTGGCCGTGGATCGGGTTGAAGCGGCAGAGCGCATCGGCGACCGGCAGAACGCCGCGGGGCAGCCGAGGCAACCGTTCGAAATGCTTCCAGGTGCTGACCGGGAAGCGATAGTGGCGAATGCCCTCAGGCGGCTGAGCGTAGCGGAGCGCGTTGTGGACTGTCGGCGTGATCAATGAGCGGGATGCTTCGAGCAAAGCGTCCCAGGTCTCGATCCACGCCGTTGCGCTATGGTCGGCGATCGCAGCGATCCAGTGTCCGTCTTCCATCGGCACTATTATCGCATGCAGTGCCAGGTGGGGCGGATCGGGCAGCGTCAACACGGCCTTCCACTCGGTTGTCGCATCGGGAGGTATCTCGACCACAGCCGTCGCGTAACTGATATCGACGCCGATCTCTGTCATCTGCGGCCGGTCCCAGCAGAGGGCATCGAGCAACGTCAGCGTCGGCTCCCCGCGGCCGGATGCGTCCACAGTCAGATCGGCGTCGAGCGTCTCAAAACGCCCCGAGCCGTTGACAAACTGGACGCCGCTCGCGCCCGCACCACCGGCCGCCGGCACGTTCCCGATCACTCGGCTTGCCGACCGCAGCGTGATGTTGGCGACCGCTTCGGTCCGTCGCCGCAGCACCAGCTCGATCAACGGCCGCGTCGCGCAGAGCACCGAGATCCCAAAATCCCGCTTTGGCAGCACGCCGACATCCGGCCGCTCGAACTGAACTTCTCGCGCGAACGAGACCGGGACAGCACCGGCTGCGGCGAGATCACTCTTGAAACCGGTGAAAATCTGATCGAGCGCCTGCAGACCGCCGGCGAGCAGGCCATGCGGGTGCCGATCCTGCGGCGTGCCGGACCGGGACGCAACCGATGTGGCCAGCCGGTCGCGCTCGAGGATGTCGACCCGCTCAAAGTATTGAGCTAGGGCGCCGGCAGCCGCCAGCCCGCCGATTCCCGCACCGACAACGACCGCCTGCTGACCGAGCTTGCGCGCACCGCGGCCATTTCCCGCCGTTGGTAAACCTTTCGAGTTTTGCTCACTGAGCCACAGTCTGTTTTCGATCAGGTCTGTCGTGAACTCGGCTGCCATTTTCCGCTCCTCTCGATGCAGCCGCGCCAATCGCTTTGCGCGTTTTGCACTGCCAGGCAGAGAGATACCCACGCGAAGAAAGATGAGCAGGCGTTGCTACGAACTGATTTCAATCTCGGCCAAATGGGTTACAGCTGTAACCGTCCCAATCTGTCCCGCACTGCGATGACCCCGGGAAGAGGTCGCCATAGAACCGTCATCTCCTTGATCAACCCGGCGCTATCGAGGAGCCAATAGTCCATGCCGTCCAGCTCGATCGTGCCGACGGTGACTTTGAAAAACGAAGACACGTGTTCGGGTCCCTGCATGATTTCGCGAAAGTCGAAGGTGTCGACAAGCGCCAGCAGGGGGCCGACGACCTCCCGAATTGCGTCCTTGCCTCTGACGGGCTCCGCGATCAGCGGTGTGTTGAGGACCACATCGCTGGCCATGTGGCTGAGCATGGCTTCGAGCTCCTTGCGCTGCATCCCGGCGGTGAAGGCGGTGACGTGTTCCAAGCTCATCGGATTGGTCCTTTTCGAAAGATTCAGAGGTGCAAAAATCGCCGACCGACTCTATTGCGCGGCAGTCGCGATACCGAGCTTTGTGGCTATTCGGCGCGCCGTCTCTTCGCGCTTCGCGGTGATGCTCGCTACCGATTGGCGCGCGCGTTCCAGGACTGCCGGTGGGGCCGTTTCCGGTGTGCCGCTGTTGAACGGCGGCTCCGGAGCGTAGGCCATGTAAAGCTGGATGGTTTGGGCTACCTCCTCGCCGCGCAGCTCGGCCGCCAGGCGAAGGGCGCCATCAATCCCGGCCGTCACACCGGCGGCAAAGACCCAGTTCCCGTCGACCACGACCCGCTCGTTGACGGGGATCGCGCCGAAATAGGGGAGCAGGTGAAACGACGCCCAATGCGTGGTCGCGCG
>JAFASL010000369.1 GCA_019244535.1 Alphaproteobacteria bacterium | reverse complement strand
ATTGCGACCGGCGCGCGAACCTGGACGTAGCCGATATCGAGAAGCAGGTGCGCTTCTGGCAAGACCAGGGACGGCTAAGCCGGGGCACCGCGGCTGCGGACCTTCTGGACCCTTCCTTCATCGGCGAGGAGGCCATCACGCTCAGTCGTGGTGCCAACGACTAACCGAAACCGGAATCGCCGTAGCGGTCAAGTGTCGGTCACCGGAATTGGGGATTCGGCAGCAAGAATTATCACCGCGGGCGCCACGGCTTGTTTTTCCCCGCCGTTCTCAGATGTGCGGCGACCGCGCAGCTCGCCGCCGAAACGCTATTGCGCGGGCGGCGCCCGCGCCGAGTCTAGTAGCCTTCGCGCTCCATCCTCTTGCGCAGCAGCTTGCGATAGCGGCGCACCGCTTCCGCCTTTTCGCGCGCCCGCCGCTCCGACGGCTTCTCGTAGCTGCGGCGCAGCTTCATCTCCCGGAATACCCCTTCGCGTTGCATTTTTTTCTTCAGGGCGCGGAGCGCCTGGTCGACGTTATTGTCGCGAACGAGGACTTGCACGGTGGCTCTTCTCCATAGATGACTGCGCAGTCGGCGCGAGCCGCGTCCGGCGGCCCGTCAACCCAATACTTAGCATCTTCAGGGGGCGCTGTGAAGGCGACCCCAGCCGGAGCTTTACCCCCGCCTGTCGCTGCCACATATTCTCGCAATGGCTCTGTTGAAAATCGCCCGAATGGGGCATCCCGTCTTGCGCGGCGTCGCCGGACCGGTCGATGACCCGACTGCAGCCTGGGTCCGCGGCCTCGTCACGGATATGATCGAAACGATGGAAGATGCGGGGGGCACCGGCATCGCCGCGCCGCAAGTCCATCAGCCGCACCGCATCGTGGTCTTCCGCGTGCCCGAGGAGCGCCTCAGCGACATGCCCGGCGATCTCGCTCAGGATCTGACGGTGCTGATCAACCCGGTGGTCGAGACGATCGGCGCCGAGCGGGCGCTGGGGTGGGAAGGCTGCCTGTCGGTTCCCGGACTGCGCGGAGTGGTGCCGCGGCACCTGCGCGTCCGCTATCGCGGAACCGGGCTGGAGGGCGAGGAAATCGAGCGCGAGGTCGAAGGTTTTCACGCCCGTGTGGTCCAGCACGAATGCGACCACCTCGACGGCATCCTCTATCCGCAGCGCATGACAGACCATCGGCTGCTGGTGTTTCTCGAGGAACTGCAGCGGCATCCGATCGATCTCGCCGCCTTTCTCGCGGAAAAGCGAGCCGCATGAAGAGCCCGCTCGCCGAGAGCCAGCGCGCAGCGCTGATCGAGGCGATGCTGCCGGATGTTCCGTTCGACGGTTGGTCGCGCGCGGCGCTGCGCGGCGCAGCAAGGCGTATCGGCGTGCCGCCCGCAGAAGCCCTGACGCTGTTCTCAGGTGGTCCGGCCGATTTTGCCGCTTGCTTCAGCCGCTGGGCGGACCGCCGGATGCTCGATCGGCTGGAACGGCTGCCGATGCAAGAACTGCGCGTGCCTGAACGGGTCGCGCTGGCGATCAACACGCGGCTGGAAATTGTCGAGCCCTGGCGTGAAGCGGTGCGCCGCGCGGTGACCATCCTGGCGCTGCCGCAAAACGCGCCGCTCGCTATGCGTCTGCTATACGAAACGGTCGACGGCATCTGGCACGCCGCCGGAGACAGCGCAACCGATTTCAGCTTTTATACAAAGCGCGCCACTCTTGCGGGCGTCTACGCGGCGACTTTGCTTTATTGGCTCGAGGACCACTCGCCGGGCAGCGCCGATACTCGCGCTTTTCTGGATCGGCGCCTGGGCGACGTTGCGCGCCTTGGTCAGGCGCGTCAGCGCGTCCAATCCGCCATCGATCGCCTGCCCAACCCGCTGCGGTTGCTGCGCGCTTCCCGTTGAACCGCAACCGGTCTCTTTCGCACCTTTCAATCCGCTGCTAGCATCGGCCCGTTAACCGATAACGGCTCCCGACCTTTCGGGAGAAATAGGGGCGCGGGCGCTGCCGCAGCCCTAAGCCGGGAGGGAACTGCTATGACAGCAGCCGAGATTACCGCGAGCGGCATCCCCGAGACCGAGCATCGCAGGCAGTTGCGGCGTGCGTTGATCGCCAGCACCGTCGGTACGACGATCGAGTGGTACGATTTCCTGCTTTACGGACAGGTGACAGGGCTGGTCTTCGGCAAACTTTTTTTCCCTCAATCGGATCCGATTGTCGGCGTGTTACAGGCGTTCGCTGTCTTTTTCGTCGGCTTTCTCGGTCGGCCGATCGGTGCGGCGATATTTGGCCACTGGGGCGACCGTATCGGTCGCAAGGCTACTCTGATCGCCACGTTGCTCGTCACCGGCATTGCGACCATGGCTGTTGGTCTGGTGCCGACCTACGAAAGCATCGGAATTTGGGGGGCGATCCTGTTGACGATCATCCGGTTGATCCAGGGGATCGGCGTCGGCGGCGAATGGGGCGGGTCGGTACTGCTGGCGATGGAGTGGGCGCGGACCAACAAGAACCGCGGCCTCCTCGCCGCCTGGCCGCAATTCGGCGGGCCGGCTGGGCTGTTCCTGGCGAACTTGGCGGTGCTGTTCTTCAGCTGGCTGTCAGGCGACCAGTTCCTGGTTTGGGGGTGGCGGATCCCGTTCCTTCTCAGCATCGTCATGGTCGGCATCGGGCTGTGGATCCGGCTCGGCATCACCGAGACGCCGGTCTTTCAGAAGGTGCTTGACGAAGAACGCATCGAACGCGTGCCGGTCTTGGAAGTGCTCAAACGCCAGCCGAAGCAGGTATTCCTCACCGCGCTTTTGCGGATGCCGGAGCAGGCGCCTGGCTATATCGTCGGCACTTTCATCTTCACTTACGCGACTACCGTGCTCGGCGCTCCGCGCAATTTTGTGCTGATAGCTGTCCTCGTCCAGGCTGTTCTCGGATTTTCCTGGGTTCCGGCCGCCGGGCATCTGTCCGACCGCATCGGCCGCAAACGCATGTATATAATCGGATCGATCTTTTCCGGCGTCTTCGGCTTTATTTATTTCGCTTTGCTCGATACCAAAATACCGGCCTTGATCTTTCTTGCCATCGCGTTGTCTCTCCTTCCTGTCATGACATGTTACGGGCCGCAGGCCGCAATGATCGCCGAGAGCTTCACTCCGAGGCTGCGCTACAGCGGCACCTCACTCGGCTATCAGCTGGCCTCGATCATCGCGGGTGGCCCCTCACCTTTCATCGCAACGGCGTTGTTTGCCACCTTCGCGTCGAGCTTTCCGATCGCCCTTTATATTCTCGGCTGCGGCATCCTGGGCGTAATCGCGGCCGCGTTACTCACGGACTACACGAACAAGGACATCTCTGAGGAATACGACAAAATCCAGGGCGCCCAGACGATCGCGGACGAGAGGCTCGAGGCGACCGTCTGAATCAATGCATATCCGGCATCGATCCGGACAGCAGTTGCTGCTCTGCGAAGGAAAACTCTATGACAACAGCCGAAACCAGCATGGGATCGCTTTCCCAAGTCGAGCACGCCCGGCAATTGCGCCGCGCGATCGTGGCCAGCACGGTCGGGACAATAATCGAGGCGTATGATTTCCTACTGTACGTGCTCGTGGCCCCGCTCGTCTTCGCGAAATTGTATTTCCCGGAATCCGACCCGCTGGTCGGGATCTTGCAGGCCTTTGGCATCTACGCGGTCGGGTTTGTCGCCCGCCCGGTCGGCGCGGCGCTGTTTGGCCATTACGGGGACCGCATCGGGCGCAAGACGACTTTGATTGCCACGTTGCTGTTGACAGGGCTCTCGACTTTCGCTGTCGGCTTCATCCCGGGCTACGCCTCGATCGGCATCTGGGGCGCCGTCATGCTGACCGCGGTTCGGTTTATTCAGGGTCTCGGCATCGGCGGTGAATGGGGCGGCGCCACGTTGATGGCGATGGAGTGGGCGCGCACCGACGCGCATCGCGGTTTCATCACCTCCTGGCCGCAATGGGGCGGCCCGGCTGGACTGTTCTTCGCCAATGTAGCGGTGCTGATTTTCAGCGCGATTTCCGGTGATCAGTTTTTGACCTGGGGCTGGCGCGTCCCGTTCTGGCTCTCTATCGTGATGGTCGGCATTGGGTTGTACATCCGTCTCGGCATTCTCGAGACGCCGGTGTTCAGGCGAATTCTCGAAGAACGCCGGATCGAACGCACACCGGTGATCGAGGTGATTAAGCGGCAACCGAAGCAGATCATCCTGACCGCGCTGGCGCGGATGGCGGAGCAAGGCCCGTTCTATGTCTATGCCGCTTTTGTGTTTGTCTACGGAGCAAAGATCTCCGGTATGTCGCGCGACTTCCTGCTGACCGCTCTTCTGGTTGCAACCGGTCTCTCGGCTGTGACGATCCCGTTGTCCGGGTATATTTCGGATCGTATCGGCCGCAAACGTATGTACCTGATCGGGGCGGTCGCGACCGGGGCATTTGCTTTCGTCTACTTCACGATGATGAACAGCATGGTCTCCGGGCTGATTTTCCTCGCGATCGTGCTGTCCTTCATCCCCCATGACATGATGTATGGGCCGCAAGCGGCGCTAATTGCCGAGTGCTTTACCCCGCGGCTGCGCTATAGCGGCTCGTCGCTCGGCTTTCACTTGGCTTCTGTCATCGCGGGTGGTCCCGCGCCGCTGATCGCGACCGCGCTGTTCGCGGCGACCGGATCGGGCTATGCGGTCGCCCTCTACATCCTGTTCTGCGCGATCGTCAGCATCACGGCCACCTCGTTCCTGCCGGATTACACCAACCGTGACATCTCGCAGGAGCACGACATCCGGTCTGCGGCTTCGACGGCGGCATAGGAATTGCTATTTCGCGTCGCATGGGGCGAGGTATCGGCCGGTGATGCTCCCGGGACTATCGACTGGCTGCCCGTTTGGGCCGGGAACACGCGCCGTCAGTGTCGCCTCCATCGTGTCGCCCGCATAGCGCGCCGATCCGGCGGAGCGGATCGCGCCTCGGGGAGAGTTGCAGGTCATCGTCCAAGTTACCACACTGCCGTGGCGGTCCATCTGCTCGAGCTTGCATTGTGACTCGGCCGGTATCGGGTTGGCGGAGTCGATGCAGGCAGTGAGGGTCATTGGGGGGTTGCCGCCGGCCGGAGGCTGAGCGCTGCCGGGCAGTTGCATCCGGGTCGTGAACTGCCATTTCCCGCTTTTGATCTCATCAGCGGCTTGCGGCGCAATCGAACCGGAGCTGACTAGAAGTACGGTCAGCAGGGCAACTTTTGCAGCTCTGGTCATCGTTTAGCCTCCTCGGTACGCTTTAGGCGAACAGAGCATCGCGCAATCGCATTCCAGAGGGCGCGAAGAGGCGCTGGCAAATCATGTGTCGGAACCGTAGCTTGTTGCTATGTTCACCGGCATCATCACGGATCTCGGCCGCGTCAAACGGTTGCGCCGCGGCGACCTGCTCGATCTGACGATCGCCACGGCGTTTGACACCTCCCATATTGCGCTCGGGTCCTCGATTGCATGTTCCGGGGCCTGTCTGACGGTCGTCGCCTCGGCTCAAGGGGAGTTTTCAGTCCAGGCATCGGCCGAGACCTTGGTGTGCACGACGATCGGCGACTGGGAGCAGGGTACACCGGTGAACCTTGAGAAATCCTTGCGGGTCGGCGACGAGCTCGGGGGTCATCTCGTCTCGGGACATGTCGATGGCATCGCGCGGCTAGTCGAGCGGCGGCCTGAAGCCGAATCCGTGCGGTTTGTTTTTGAGGCACCTGGCAATTTAGCGAGATTTATCGCTCCAAAAGGGTCGGTTGCTCTCGACGGGGTCAGCCTGACGGTCAATGAGGTATCGGGAACCCACTTCGGCGTGAATATCATTCCCCACACCTTGGCATGCACCAATTTTGGTGCGGCACAACCGGGCCAGCGGATGAACCTCGAAATCGATATGATCGCACGCTACATCGCCCGGCTTCTCGGCGAACGCGCGGAGGAGATGCCATGAGCCGACCGCCCCATATTCTCATCGTTGAAGCGCTTTATTACACCCACATCGCAGCTCATCTGCGAAAGGGGGCGGAGCGGGCGCTAGAGGCGGCCGGCGCCACGTATGAGGTTGTCTCGGTGCCTGGCGCGTTCGAGGTTCCCGCGGCAGTCGGAATAGCCGCGAGATCGTCGCGCCGCTTTGACGGCTTTGTCGCGCTCGGCTGCGTGATCAGGGGCGAAACGACTCACTACGATCACATCTGCGCCGAAAGTGCGCGTGGGTTGCAGGACCTCGCGGCGCGGGACGGGCTGGCTATCGGATATGGCATTCTGACGGTAGAGAACGAGGCGCAGGCGCTAGCCCGCGCTTCGGCAGCGGAGCGGGACAAGGGCGGCGAGGCGGTGCGCGCTTGCCTGTCGCTCCTGCATCTGAAACGGCGTTTCGACGGGGAGCAAAATGACAACGCAGAAAGAGCTGCCGCCCCACGGTCTGCGACCGCGGGACAGCGAGTCGGCAGCTAGAGGGCCGCGGGCCGGCAACAGACGGCGCAGCGTAGCCCGGCTCGCAGCCGTGCAGGCGCTTTACCAACTGGAGGTCAATGGCGAGGCCGACCCGGAACCTGTAGTGCGCGAGTTCGCACGCCACCGCCTTGGTCGTGAGATTGATGGCGACCGTTACGGAGAGGCCGATCCCGCGCTGTTCTCTGATCTGGTCCGGGGCGTCGCGGGTGATCTGGGCTGCCTCGACACGATGATCGCCGAAACGCTCATCGAGGAATGGCCGTTGCGACGTTTCGATGCGGTTCTCCGCGCGATATTAAGGGCGGGTGCCTACGAACTCGCGCATCGCCCTGACGTCCCGCCCCGCGTCGTTATTAATGAATATACGACCATTGCCCACGCCTTCTTCTCCGGCAAAGAGCCAGGGCTCGCGAACGGCGTTCTCGATAAACTGGGTCGCACCTTGCGCTCGTCCGAGATGTAGCGCCGATGGCCGCCGACGAGGTTGGAGAATTCGAGCGCATCCGGCGCTTCTTCGCGCCCCTTGCAGGACCAGGCGGATTAGGGCTGACCGACGACGCAGCTCTCGTCGACTGCGCGCCGGGGCACCGTCTCGTCGTAACGGCGGACGCGATCGTCGCCGGAGTGCACTACTTGCTGGAAGATCCGCCAGACCTGGTCGCGCGCAAGCTGCTCCGCGTGAACCTATCGGACCTTGCGGCGATGGGAGCTCGACCGTTGCACTACGCCCTTACGACTGCCCTCCCGCCTGAGCTGGGGCCGGATTGGCTCGCCCGCTTCGCCAACGGTCTTGCCGAAGATCAACGACGCTACGGCATCGATCTGCTGGGCGGTGATTCGGTCGGCACACGCGGCCCGGCCGTCTTGTCGCTCACTGCGATCGGCAAGGTGGCGGAAGGCCGGGAAATCAGGCGCTGCGGCGCCAAGCCGGGCGATGTTGTATGGGTTTCGGGCACGATCGGAGATGCGTTCTTTGGTCTCGCAGTGCTGCGCGGCGCCTACCCCGATCTCGCAGCGAAGGATCGCGATCAGTTGGTCCGCCACTTTCAGTTGCCCGACCCACGTACCGAACTCGGTCCCCGACTGTGCGGTATAGCCAGTGCGATGATCGACGTCTCCGACGGCCTCCTCGCCGATCTCGGCCACATATGCGAGACCTCAAAAGTCAGCGCTCTCGTCGAAATGGGGCGGCTGCCTCTGTCGCCCTCGGCCCGATCTGCCATCGGGAGCAGGCTCGACATCCTCCCCCAATTGGCCGCTTCCGGCGACGATTACGAGTTGCTGTTCACCGCACCCGTCGACGCGACCGACGCGATCATCGCCTTGTCATCCGCTGTCGATGTCCCGGTTACCAGGATAGGCAGCATATACGTCGGGACCGGGGTCCGACTCGTCGACGCCGACGGGCTGCCAGTCCCGGTAAAGGCAGTGGGTTATCGGCATTTCTAAACGGCGCCTTGTGTGGCCGGCAGACCACGAATGGTTGCTTGCCGGCTACTATTCTGGCATGTTCCTGCACTGACCTGCTTTCCCGGCGCCGAGCATGTTGAGGGTAGGCATTTTTATTTCTGGGGACTTTCCTGATGTCTTCCGCATACTTTCTGGTAATCGCGTGCGGCGTGCTGGCCCTGGCTTACGGCTGGTTCACCAGCCGGCAGGTGCTGACGGCGAACGCCGGGTCTGCCCGGATGCAGGAGATTTCGGGTGCGGTGCAAGTCGGGGCCCGCGCTTACCTCAATCGCCAATATCGCGCGATTGCGGCTGTCGGAGTCGTCGTGCTGATCGTGCTCGGGCTGACTCTGGGGGTGCGGGTTGCGATCGGTTATCTGATCGGAGCGGTGCTGTCGGGAGCGGCCGGCTATATTGGTATGAATGTCTCGGTACGCGCCAATGTGAGAACGGCCCAAGCGGCGCGCAGCGGCCTCAAGGCCGGCCTCGCGATCGCGTTCAAAGCCGGCGCGGTGACCGGGTTGTTGGTCGTCGGGCTCGGCCTCCTCGGTGTCGGGATCTACTATTTCATCTTGCGCGCGACGCTGACTGGGGATGACCTGCGCCCGGTGCTC
The DNA here is from genome assembly GCA_019244535.1 of Alphaproteobacteria bacterium. GTDB lineage: Bacteria > Pseudomonadota > Alphaproteobacteria > ATCC43930 > CGMCC-115725 > AP-15. Next base: position 7,989 of record JAFASL010000369.1, on the reverse strand, counting down.
GAAGCGATGATCGGGTTGAGCTTCGGCGCTTCTCTCATCTCGATCTTCGCCCGGCTCGGCGGCGGGATCTTCACCAAAGGTGCCGATGTCGGCGCCGATCTTGTCGGCAAAGTAGAGGCTGGGATCCCGGAAGACGATCCGCGCAATCCCGCTGTTATTGCCGACAATGTCGGCGACAACGTCGGCGACTGCGCAGGCATGGCCGCCGATTTGTTCGAGACCTATGCCGTGACAATCGTTGCGACAATGCTGCTTGCGGCAATCTTTTTTGCGCCACCGCAAGTTGCGTCGACGCTGCGTGACAAGCTGCTCGTACTGCCGCTGGCGATCGGCGCGGTATGCATTGCAACATCGGTGATCGGCACCTTCTTTGTTCGCATAGGCGCCGACAACGGCATTATGAGGGCCCTCTACAAAGGGCTCATCGCGACCGGCGTTCTGTCGATCGTGGCAATTGCCCTATTGATTTACTTTATGTTCGGCTTCTCCGACCCGTTGCTGATGAGCACCGGTACGTCGGTGACCGGGGCCGGACTGTGGCTTTGCGCGATCATCGGTCTGGTCGTAACCGGATTTATCGTGTGGATTACCGAGTACTATACCGGGACCGATTATCGCCCGGTGCGCAGCATCGCGCGCAGTTCGACCACCGGGCATGGCACTAATGTGATTCAGGGCCTCGCCGTCTCGATGGAGGCGACGGCGCTGCCCGTGATCGTGATCTGTTTCGGGATCATCGCGTCCTTCTTGGTTGGTGGTCTTTTCGGTATCGGCATCGCCGCTACGACAATGCTGGCGCTGGCTGGGATGATCGTCGCGCTAGACGCCTACGGACCAGTCACCGATAACGCCGGCGGGATCGCCGAGATGGCCGATCTGCCACGAGAAGTGCGGCGCACGACAGATGCGCTCGACGCGGTTGGCAACACCACCAAAGCGGTGACCAAGGGGTACGCAATCGGCTCAGCCGGGCTCGCATCGCTCGTGTTGTTCGCGGCTTATACCGAAGATCTGAAACACTATTTCCCGAACCTGGAGGTCCGCTTCAACCTTCAGGACCCGTACATCGTTATCGGGTTGTTCATCGGCGGATTGCTCCCCTACTTATTCGGCTCCATGGGGATGACCGCAGTCGGCAGGGCGGCGGCGGCCGTCGTCATTGAGGTGCGCCGCCAGTTTCGAGAGATTCCTGGCATAATGCAGGGCAACGCCAAACCCGATTACGGCCTTGCTGTCGATATGCTGACGCGCGCGGCGATCCGCGAGATGATCGTGCCCTCTCTGCTGCCGGTGCTGGCGCCGATCGCCCTTTGGATCGTGATCGCGGCCATTGCCGGCCGCGCAGCGGCCTTCAGCGCACTCGGCGCGATGCTGCTCGGAACTATCGTAACCGGGATCTTCGTAGCGATCTCGATGACTTCAGGTGGCGGGGCCTGGGACAACGCCAAAAAATACATCGAGGAGGGTCATCACGGCGGCAAGGGGTCGGAGCCGCATAAAGCCGCAGTTACCGGCGACACAGTTGGAGACCCCTACAAGGACACTGCCGGTCCCGCGGTCAACCCGATGATCAAGATAACCAATATCGTCGCTTTGCTGCTGCTCGCAATCCTTGCCAAATGGGTGACCTGACCGGGGCGATGACTAGGGCGTACGGTTATCGTTTGGCTTGGGGCCCGGGGCACCGCCGCCTCCGGTGCCGCCGCCGCTGCTGGGTCCTGCGCCGTTGAATTTGCCGAGATTGCCGATCAGCTGCTCAAGAAACGACAGTTCCCGCCCGGGTGCAGGTGTAGCCCGCGCGACCGGCGTGATCTCCTTGCCGTCTTCCAAGACCCTATGGTCCACAGTTTTGACGACCCCCTGATCGTCGAAGTTGACGATATAAACCTGCTGGTCGAGCACATCGGGTTCGAAGAAAGCGGTCTGTGCAGTTCGGCGGCTGATGTAATACCAGGATTTGTCGTTGTTGAACACGCTGACGCTCGATGGCGTGCCCAATATCTTCGTGACCTCGTCTTTGGTCGTAGTGCCGGCATGAATTTCCGCGATCTTGTCAGGGTTGGGCAGATTACCACGCTGCTCGACTGTCGGCGCGCAGCTGGCAGCGGCACTGGACACGGCTAGACCAATAAACAACCAACGCATCGAGGCAGTTTGGGAACCAAACATCGGATCATGTAACCGGCGTCATGTTGAAACTCATCGGGATCGCGCCCACCTCCGAGGTTCAACCGCGGGCGGTTCGTTGTCAACGCCCTCGGCGTGCGAGCGACCGCATTGTTTTCTTTCTCGGCACGTAATCTGGCGCGAGAGACCGCCGATATCGCGTATCAGCGGATCGTGGATCAGGCTCGCCAACCGGTCTTCTTTATGGAGCATGGCGTGCCAGACACGCTTGACGGGCGTTTTGAGCTGATTTGCCTCCACGCATTCCTTTACCTTCACCGGCTCAAGTCCGAACGGCCTCAGGCGAGCCGGGTTTGCCAATGCTTTTTCGACCGAATGTTCGCCGATTTCGACCGCTCGCTGCGCGAAATAGGGGTCGGCGACCTCAGCGTAGGCAAACATGCGAAGCACATGGCTCAAGCCTTCTACGGCCGCGTCCTTTCTTACGAAGCCGGGCTTGCCGGTAACAATTCTATGCTCGCCGCGGCGCTGGTTCGCAATCTCTTTGGCACCGTTCACCCGTCAGAGGCCGCTGCCGATGGTATGGTGGCGTACGTGCGCGCAGCCGTACGTGAATTGCGCAATCAGCCTGCCGCCGGTCTTCTCGCCGGGCATCCGCGGTGGCCGTGTTCCGTACCAAAGAAAGCGCCATGAGCGCGGTAACGCCCGAATTCCCCCGCCAAGTAGCAGTAGACCAACTGCACGCACAACCCTTTCGACAACGAATCGAGGCGACGGCGAACGAGCGAGAAGCTCTTTCTCGGCGCTTCGATCTGTTATCCTTAGACCATCTCTCTGCCGAGGTGGTGCTGCGTCGCCGCAGTTCGGAGTCGATCCTTTTGGAAGCCGAATTTTCAGCCGAATTCGAACAGTGCTGCGCGGTGAGCCTTGAGCCGGTTCGCGGGACGGTTTCTGATCACTTCTCGCTCGTTTACGGCCCAGCGGCAGAAAATGAACCGGAAATCGTGTTCGGGGATGACGAGCCCGCCTTTGAGCCCCTAAATGGCAATTGGATCGATATAGGTGAGGCAGTGGCTCAGGAACTCTCCCTCGCATTGCCGCTTTTTCCGCGCCATCCCGAGGCGATGATTGACGATGCGGCGGCGGCAAAGCCGTTAGAGAGGCCCCTTGCCGCGCTCTCGCGCCTGCGGAAGGCGGCGGAATGTTGAGATCCAACTTGCGCAATTACCTGCACCAAGCCGCGGCTTTTCCGGTGGTTGCATCACGGTTGCCGCCGCGTCTGTTTTTGGCTAATTAGCCAGCCTCACCCCGAATCACCGAGCTTCCTATGGCCGTTCCCAAAAAGAAGACTTCGCCATCGCGGCGCAATATGCGGCGGTCGCACCACGCTCTGAAGCCGGCCGCTTACGCCGAGTGCCCAAACTGCGGTGAGCTGAAACGTCCACACCACCTGTGCGAAGCCTGCGGAAATTACGACGGGCGGGAGGTCATCAGACCTGCCCCAGAGACCAGCTGACAAGGGATCGGGTCAGAGGCACGCAAGGTGAGCGACTGCGTCACGATCGCTCTCGACGCGATGGGCGGTGACCGCGCGCCGGGCATGGTCGTCAAAGGCGCCGAGATTGCACTCCAGCGGCATCCGGACACTCGTTTCCTACTATTCGGAGCGGAGCAAAAAGTTCGTCCGCTACTCGCGAAAGTGCCCCGTTTGGCCGGCGCCGTGACGGTGCAGCACACCGACGAGGTGGTGGCAGATGATGCGAAACCATCGGTCGCGTTGCGGACCAGCCGACAGACGAGTATGCGATTGGCAATTGAGGCGGTTGCGGACGGGCGCGCCAACGGGGTGGTTTCAGCCGGCAATACCGGAGCGTTAATGGGAATCGCCAAATTCGTCCTAAAGATGCTGCCGGGCATCGACCGACCTGCAATTGCATCCCTCTTTCCGACGCGCCGAGGCGAAAGCGTTATGCTGGATCTCGGCGCTAATGTCGAATGCGACGAGGAGAACCTCATCCAATTCGCTCTGATGGGCGATGTTTTCGCCCGAACCGTGCTTGGTCTTATGGAACCGACGGTGGGCTTACTCAATGTCGGTTCGGAAGACATGAAGGGAAACGATGCGGTCCGTGGCGCGAGCGCGCGCTTGCGCAGCACCGTGTCGCCCATCCATTTTTACGGTTTCGTAGAAGGAGATGATATTGCCGCAGGTACGGTGGACGTCGTCGTCACCGACGGGTTTACCGGCAACGTCGCCGTCAAGACGGCAGAGGGCACCGCCAAATTGTTCGGCGAATTTCTTGAGGCGACATTCCGCCACTCGCTATCGGCGCGGATCGGTTACTTATTTGCTCGCGGCGCGTTGAGAAAGCTTCGGATGCGCAGCGACCCCAGGCGATATAATGGGGCGATTTTTCTCGGTCTCGGCGGAATTGCCGTCAAAAGCCACGGGTCGACGGACGCGTTCGGGTTCGCCAATGCCATTGGCGTCGCCGTGGATATGAAAGTAAACGGGGTTCTCGATAAGATAAGAGTCGAGCTGGCGCGCGTTAGCCAGGCGCCCTTCGCCCCGGAACCCGCGCTGTAAGCGCTTCCTGATGAGCCTGCGCTCTCAGGTCACCGGTTGCGGCGCCTATCTTCCCGATCGCGTTATAACCAATAGCGAGCTTGCCGTTCGGCTGGATACGTCCGATGAATGGATTCGCAAGCGCACGGGGATTGGCGAACGACGGGTCGCAGCGCCGGGCGAGCTGACTTCCGATCTGGCTTATTACGCTGCGCAGCGGGCACTGGCGAGCGCGGGCATGAGTGGCAGCGATCTCGATTTGCTCGTCCTGGCAACGGCGACTCCGGACAATACCTTCCCGGCAACGGCCGCCAAGGTTCAAGCACGGCTCGGGATGGTGCGGGGCGCCGCCTTCGACGTTCAGGCGGTGTGTGCGGGGTTCATTTTCGCGCTATCGGTCGCCGACAACGCGTTGCGCCTAGGCCAAGCTCGGACTGCCGTAGTCATCGGCGCGGAAACCTTCTCGCGCATTCTTGATTGGGATGATCGCGGGACATGTGTCCTCTTTGGTGACGGCGCCGGCGCCCTGGTGTTGAAAGCAGTCTCCGTTGCATCACCCGGCGGGCGCTTTGTTTTATCCAATCATCTGCACTCGGACGGTCGGCAATACGATATCCTGTATGTCGATGGCGGCCCCTCGTCGAGCCGCGGCGCCGGCTTCCTGCGGATGCACGGGCGTGAAGTTTTCCGCCACGCCGTTCAGCACTTGAGCGCGGTGATCGACGAGGCCTTGGAAGCCAACCAGCTCACCGCCGCGGAAATTGACTGGTTGGTGCCGCATCAGGCCAATAGCCGGATCATCGACGCGATGGGGCGAAAGCTCGGATTGTCTCCGGACAAGATCGTCATGACAATCGAACAGCATGCCAATACCTCGGCTGCTTCGATTCCGCTCGCCCTCGAAGCCGCGGTCGACGACGGACGGATCAAGCCTGGTCACTTGGTTTTGATGGAGGCGTTAGGCGGCGGGCTGAGCTGGGGCGCCAGCCTAGTGCGGTGGTAGTAACCGGGGCGCGTCAATGCTTTGGAATTTGACGTGATTTTTTCGCCGGTTTAACTTTCCGCAAAAGACTGGGAGGACTGCATGACCGGAGAAACCATTACTCGTGCCCGGCTCAGCGAAGCGGTTTATCAAGAAGTCGGCTTATCCCGCAACGAGTCGGCCGAACTTGTCGAATCGGTGATCGCGGAGATCTCCGGCGCGCTCGAGCGTGGCGAAATGGTCAAGATCTCTTCGTTCGGCAGCTTTGCGGTCCGGCAGAAGGGACAACGGATTGGTCGCAATCCTAAAACCGGGCAGGAAGTACCGATCAGTCCGCGCCGCGTTCTGGTCTTTCGCGCTTCGCATGCCCTCAAGGACCAGATCAACCATGGCCGAGAACATCCTATGGCCGGCAAGAAGGCGAGGGCCGCAACGGCGGCCAAGTTGTCGTCTGTCTGAGCCGATCCGCGTTGCATGCCTTAGGCGGGACCATTATGATCCGTTCGCACGGCGGAGCCGCCCCGGTCGGAGCGTAGCGCAGCCTGGTAGCGCATCAGCATGGGGTGCTGAGGGTCGTGAGTTCGAATCTCACCGCTCCGACCAGTTCCTCGCCTTCTCCGCCGGCCGAACACGGACGTGGAGAGGGAAGAGATGACTGCCTCCGAGCGCGGCCTCGAACCCTGGCAATGGCCTGAGGAGCATTGGCGGAAGCTCGTCAATCGGGTCCGCGCCGGGCGTAAGCTGCGGCCGGCGGAATGGCCAAGCGGCGCGCGTTGCGCGGTCGCCCTTTCGTTTGACAGCGATCATGAGACGAGCGATCTCCGTGATGGCGGCAAGTCAATCGGACGCTTGGCGTGGGGTCAGTACGGCAACCGGGTGGGGGTGCCGCGGATCCTAAAGCTGTTGGAGAAGCACGGCGTCAAGGCGAGCTTCTATGTTCCTGCCGTCACCGCTTTGCTGCATCCCGAGGAACAGCGCCGGGTCGTCGCCGAAGGGCATGAGATCGGGATCCACGGGTGGATCCATGAGCTCAATTCGGTGCTCCCGCGGCAGGCCGAGCGTGATCTGATGTACCGGTCCGCCGACACACTGGAGCGGATCACCAGCATCCGACCGGTGGGCTTGCGCACGCCTTCCTGGGATTTCAGCCGGCACACGCTCGAGATCGAGAAGGAGATGGGGCTCGTCTATGATTCGTCCCTGATGAGCGATGAGGACTGCTACGAACTCCTGCTCGATGGCGAGCCGACCAGTGTCGTCGAGTTTCCGGTCGAATGGGTGCGCGACGATGCAGTTTACTTCATGATGAACCGGTTTCAGTCGCTCCGCCCCTATACGCCGCCAAGCGATGTCCTTGATATCTTCCGCCGCGAGTTCGACGCGGCTTATGAAGAAGGCGGGGTTTTTCAGCTGACGATGCACCCGCACATCATCGGCTATCGTTCACGGATTTGGATCCTTGACGAAATCATCCGTCATGCCAAATCCCGCCCAGCCGTCTGGTTCGGCACCCACGCTGAAGTCGTCGACTGGGCCAAGCAGCACGCCGCCTGAACGGTGGCCGGAGCCGCGTCGGAGCAGACAAGGTGTGGTTACGTCGCGCTGATTGGTGCGCCGAATTCCGGAAAGTCGACCCTACTTAACCGGCTCGTCGGGCAAAAGCTGGCGATCGTCACGCCGAAGGCTCAGACGACGCGCACGCGACTCCTCGGGATCGCAATCGAGGGTGCAACGCAGCTCATCTATGTGGACACACCGGGGATCTTTGCTCCGCGGCGCCGGCTCGACCGCGCGATGGTGGCGGCAGCGTGGTCCGGCGCTGCGGATGCGGACGAAATTTTGTTTCTGGTCGACGCCTCTCGAAACCGCGATGAGGATACGGACCGCATCCTCGCCTCTTTGAGAGAGCGCGGCCGCCAATCAATCCTCGCGTTGAACAAGATCGACCTGATTCGCCGCGATCTGCTGCTCGGCCTTGCGGATGCACTCTCCCGTCAAGGCCACTTCGATCCCATATTCATGATCTCCGGTCTGAAGGGCGACGGCGTAGACGACGTGAAACGGCATCTCGCCGCAAGCTTGCCGCAGGGGCCTTGGCTCTTTCCGGAGGATCAGCTATCGAGTGCTCCTGAGCGTCTGATCGCAGCCGAGGTGACGCGCGAGCAGGTGTTCCTGCTATTGCATGATGAAATCCCCTATACCTCCACTGTCGAGACCGAGCGATGGCAGGCCAAGCCGGACGGGAGCGTTCGGATCGAACAGGTGATTTATGTCCAACGCCAGGGTCAGCGCGCGATCGTCTTGGGGGAAGGTG
>JAFASL010000287.1 GCA_019244535.1 Alphaproteobacteria bacterium | reverse complement strand
GAGGACCTTGAAGGCATAGCCGAAGGGAATGTGTCGTTTGACGACTGGGACATGCAGCGGCGATTGGACACCACCTTGTTGACGTCCATGTTGAGCGCGTGCCACTGCCGGTCATCCAAACATGGAGAGGAAACATGTCGGGGTGCGGTCTGCCAGGATCTTGTCACAGGCCTGCACGATCAGCCCGTGGGCCCGGGTCGTCCAGCCGTCCGACCCCGTGATTGGCGCTGACCGCCGATTTCTTCAGCATTGCATAGGCGGCAATCATTTTCCGAGGATCAGATCGTGGCCGATGCTGAAATGCTCCAGCGAACGCTGCGTCTGCGTCCTCCACAAGCGATCGGCCGGAACTTCCACGAGGCCCAAGCCGTCGCTCTCCTTGCGAACCTCATCTATCAACCATCCTCCAGATAACAACGCAACCGAGCCATCCGCATGCGGCCACTGGCCGCGCAGACCACCGAGGTGCGGGACGCGGTTGTCGGCGTCTGGAGCGAACCAACCACGGGTCGCGTCAAGGGGTCGGATGAAGCCGCTCCAGGTTGGTCGCGGCCCAGAACGGAACGCGGGCGGGCTTGTCTCTGTTTTAGGACTGGCGGCATCGCAGGAGGGCAAGTTCGACGAGATCGAGCACGCTCGCCAGAGGTGTGGATGAGGTTTCGGCAACAGCGGCAAAAGCGATCGAGCGCGGGACCAACCCCTTCCGCAGACGGCGAGGCGCCTCGCGAAGCGGCGCTGACGGCACGTGTCGCGGAGCTTGAAGACGAGCTTCGGGCGCGTGACGATTTTTTGGCGATCGCGGCGCACGAACTGCGCAATCCGATGACGCCGATCAGCGCGCGCCTCGAGCTGTTGCTAGCCAAGGCACATCACATGTCTGATCGGGTGCCGATGGGCTTTGTGCAAGGGTTGGAACATCTCGAACGGCTGGTAAGCGAGTATCTGCGGCGCGCCACCACCCTCCTCGATGTCGCGCGGGTCGGTTCTGGAACGCTCGATTTGCAACCTTCCAAGATCGACTTGTCGGCGCTTATCCGGCAAGTTGCAATAAACATGGAGCCATTGGCTGAATGTGCCGGCTGCCGGATTCGGATCGCGGTTGAGGATGGGATAAGCGCACGATGCGATCCAATGGCTATCGAGCAGATCCTGGAGAATTTGCTGTCTAATGCCATTCGCTTTGGAGCCGGGCAGCCCGTCGAGGTCGCGTTTGCCAGCGACGGCGGGCTCGCCCGGCTTTCAGTTCGCGACTGGGGCATTGGGATATCGGATCACGACCAAAGGCTGATCTTCGAGCGCTTTCGCCGTTCGGGTCCGGTGCGGCCCAATGGCGGGTTTGGCGTCGGCTTGTGGATAACGCGTCAGCTCGTGCACGCAATGCAAGGCGAGATCGGCGTGTCCAGCAAACCGGGGGCCGGCTCGACATTTGTTGTCAGACTGCCGCTCTCTCCAGGCGACCGAGATCATGCAGACTGACAAATCCGGAAGGCCGGGGCTCGAACGCGTCCCGACCGGGTTGCCGGGACTGGACACGATCCTGCGCGGCGGCTTTTTGCGCGGCGGCATTTTCATTGTGGAGGGTTCCCCCGGCGCCGGCAAAACCATTCTGGGCAACCAGATCTGCTTCCATCATGTCGCGGCGGGCGGCCGCGCGCTCTACGTGACTTTGCTGGCCGAAAACCATGCCCGGATGCTGCTGCATATCGGGCAGCTCGGCTTTTTCGAGGAAGAGGTTATCCCGCACCGGCTCTATTACATCAGCGCCTTTCGCGTGCTCGAAGAGGAGGGGCTCGCGGCGCTTTTGCATTTGCTGAGACGCGAGGTGCAGGCGCGTTCGGCCAACTTTCTCATTCTCGACGGAATTTCGGCAATTGAAGAGGCCGCCCCCTCCACCCGCGAGTTCAAGAAATTCATCCACGAATTGCAGGCCCACGCGGCGATCACCGATTGTACGATGCTGCTCCTTGCCGGTACCAGCCAGACCGCAACCGAGCACACGCTGGTCGACGGCGTGGTCGAGCTGCAGTCAAAGCTGTATGGGCGTCGTGCTGAGCGCGTTCTGCAAGTGCACAAGCTGCGAGGCAGTGGCTATTTGCGGGGCGAGCATTCGTTTCGCATCACGAGTGACGGGATAGAGGTCTATCCGCGTACCGAAGCTGTGCTGGCACACCCCTCGGTGGCAGACAAGATCACCGGGCCCCCGGCATCGATAGGTGTCGCTCAGCTCGACCGCATCATGGGCGGCGGGTTCCCGCAGCACTCGACCGCACTGCTGATCGGCCCACCAGGCATCGGTAAGACGACACTGGGGCTTCATTTCCTCAGCGAATGCAATCGCGACAGCCCGGGTGTTTTCTTTGGCTTCTATGAGACTCCCGCAACCATCCGCGACAAGGCGAACGTATTGGGGCTGCCGCTTGGACCGCTGATCGACGAAGGTCATGTCGAGGTCATCTGGCAATCAACGGCGGAAGGGCTGCTCGATGCCACCTGCGATCAGCTCGTCGCCGCGGTCAAGCGCCGAGGCGTACGCAGGCTCTTTATCGACGGCCTCCAGGGGTTTGACAAGCTGGCACCCGAGCGAGACCGCCTCGGGCATATCTTTTCGGCTTTCAGCAGCGAGTTCCGCGGGCGCGGGATCAGCACGCTCTATACGTCGGAAGCAGAGCTTATCGGCCCTGTGATGGGAATGCCGTTCAGCGGTCTGGCATTACAGGGCGTGTCCTGCATCGCGGAGATCATTTTATTGATGCGCTATGTAGAACTGCGCTCGCAGCTCCACAGAATGATCTCTGTGCTGAAGGTTCGCGACGCGGAAATCAACAGCGCGTTGCACAAATTTACGATCACCGGAAAGGGAATCGTTATCGAGCCGGATTGGGCGTCGGCTGAGGAAATCCTGGGCGAAGCGACCTTGCAGAGGCGGGCGGCAAGGCTCGGCCACGGCTCCACTCACCCGGCGCGACAGTGAGAAGTCTGGTGGCGCTCATCCTGGTAGTCGATGATGAATTTAGCGTCGCCGAGGTCCTCCAATCGGTATTGGCCGATTCGGGCCACGAAGTGATTACGGCGGTAAACGGCAGGCAGGCGCTCGAGCGGCTCGGCGAAAGGCGGCCCGACCTGGTTTTGCTCGACTTCATGATGCCGATAATGGATGGGCCGGCCCTGTTGAGGGCAATGAAGCGAGACCCGGCCTACCACGACATCCCGGCCGTGATCATGAGCTCGCTCCCCAAAAGGGTCGTAGCGCAGGCTGCAGGCGGCCTCTTCAGCGCGATATTGCGCAAACCTTTCAAGCTGGCAGCAGTGATCGAGACTGTAGAGACGGTGCTCAACCGGCACAACTGAGGGGCGGACCCGGACGTGGAGAGATTGCGCTTTGGACACTTGACGGATCGCACCCTTCATCTCTGCATCGACATGCAGAACCTCTTCGCCGAGGAAACTCCCTGGCACACTCCGTGGATGGCTCGGGTGCTTCCGATCGTGACACGCATCGCAAAACACTACCCAGCAAGGACGATTTTCACCCGTTTTATTCCGCCGGAACGGCCGGATAGCATGCCGGGAAGCTGGCAGCGTTATTACGAGCGCTGGCGAGACCTTACGCTGGAGCGGATCTATCCCCGGCTGATCGAGCTGATCCCTGATCTGGCAGCATTTGCGCCGCCTGCCGAGGTGATCGACAAACGGCTGTACTCGCCGTTTTCAGAGCCGCAACTGCGCGATCGACTACGCCAGCGCAACATCGAGAGCCTCGTGATCACAGGAGCCGAGACCGATGTTTGTGTCCTGGCGGCTGTCCTCGGCGCCGTGGATCTCGGATACGGGGTCATACTCGCGACCGATGCGCTGTGCAGTTCGTCGGACGCCACTCATGACGCGCTTCTCACGCTATATCGCAACCGCTTCAGCCAGCAGATCGAAACCGCGACGAGTGAAACAATCCTCGCCTGCTGGGATTGACAAGCACGGATCACCTTTGTGCTGGCCCGATTGTATTGGCCATTCGGGCGCCCCGCGTTCCGAGCGGCTTGGGTTGCCCGATAGTCGTGTCTCGCGCCGTCTGATGCTCCATTTCTGCATCGAGTTTGGCGCCGAGCAGAAAGACGATAATCGAGATCCATATCCAGGTCATGAAACCGATAATCGCGCCGAGAGACCCGTAGGTTTTATTGTAGCTGCCAAAATTCGCTACATACCACGAGAACAAAACAGAAGCGGCAACCCACAACACGGTAGCAAGCGCGCTGCCCCACGTGACCCAGCGCCAGCGCGGCCGAGTTCGGCTCGGACCAAATCTGTAGAGCACGGCGAGCGCCAACGCGGTCAGTGCGAAAAGTATTGGCCAACGTGCGATCTTCACCAGCAGGTCGGACCCGCCTGGTAGCGGCAGGAAGTTCAACACCACAGGCAACAGCACAACAACCGCAATCGCCAGTAAAATGAATGCGATAGATGCTAATGTGAAGGTCAGCGTGGTCAAGTAAAACCTGAGCGTTCCCCGCTTCTCTTTTTCATCATAGACAATATTCAATGCATCGAAGATGGCGCTGACGCCGGAGTTGGTGGTCCATAACGAGATCGCGAGGCCGATGAGAAAACCGATGCCCAGTGTCGTCCCGCCCTTCGAGGCGAGCCGGGTCATCTCCTCGCGAAGCACATCGATGGCTCCGCCCGGCGCGACATTTGCGAGCGTGCCAAGGTGGCCGGCGATATCCGCCGGGTTGGCAAACAGTCCGTAAATCGAAAACAGAGCCGCTATTCCGGGGAAGATCGACAGCAACAGATAGAAGGTGACGCCGGCTGCGACGAGCAGGATGCGGTCTTCCGAGATGCCGCGGTACACGCGGAGCAGGATATCCTTCCACCCCTGCCGCGGAATCTCCGAGGGCGTGTCGGCTGATCGGCCCCGGCCGGCTCCCAACCGGCCGGGACCACCCTTCCGCTCGGTTTCCGCCGTGCCGGTTTCCGCTATGCTCCGGCGGTGGCCGAAACTCACCGCGAGCAACACCGCGGCAAATGCGAGGGCCCACATCGGCGTGTGCTCCGCCTCGCCGCCTGACCCACTTGTGCGCGAATCGATGCTGCTCATACGTCCATTCCACGCGAGGGGTCGAATCATCCGCGACGGGTCTGCCGCTCGGCTCGATCGCGTTAGCTATGCATCTGCAGTACGTGAGTGGCTTGCCAAAGCGTGTCCACTCTCGACAGTAATAAAACCGCCGGTGTCGGGCTAAGTTCCGCAACCAGCAGGTCCGCATTCAGCGTTCGCGAGGAATGGCCGAGGTCTGGGTGCCGGGCCAGTTCATGATCGGAACGCTGCTGATGCTGTTTTTCGGGCTGCCCTCGATCACGCGGTTGCTGTAGGCCACGTATACCAGCACGTTGCGCTCGCGGTCGAAAAAGCGGACGACTTGCAGCGTCTTGAAAAGAAGGCTGCGCCGTTCGTCGAAAACCCGTTCTCCATCTTTCAACTCGCCAGTGATTTTCATCGGCCCGATCTGATGGCAGTCGATGCTGGCATCGCTGGTGTCTTCTGCGACACCGAGCCCGCCCTTCAGCCCGCCGGTTTGCGCGCGGCTGATGTGACAGGCGACCCCTTCGACCTTCGGATCGTCAAAGCCGTCGACAACAATTTTGTCATTTGGCCCGAGCAGGCGGAACCGCGTACTGACCGCGCCGGTCGTGCCCCGCTCGGGGCGGCTGAAGATCCACCATCCGAACAGCACAACGATCGCCAGCCCGAAAGCGGCGACAACCAGACCCAATCTCTTCATGAGACCCTCGTGCTTGCGTGCAGGAAACCCCGTTCCGCGAATTTCGGCGCTGGATCGGACCACGAATAGCGGCGCCTGACGTAATCAGTTCCTGCTTTCGAGCCAAATGAACCATTTGGCGGGCGGCTTGTTAGGGTGCATAGCGCCACCAGCCGATATGCGTTGTCGGCAGGAGAGGCTCTGCGCGCTCGATCTTGCACAACTCGATCTTGCACAAAAAGACGGGTCATCGCAATGACGGGGATCTCATGCGACACAATCGACAAAGCGATGATGGCGCGTTGCATTGAATTGTCACGAATCGCAGTGAGCAAGGGAGAATATCCGTTTGGCGCGGTAATCGCGCTGGGCGGCCAAATTGTAGCGGAAGCGATCAACAGCAGCAGACGTGACGGCGACGTCAGCCGGCATGCTGAGATCATTGCTATCTCATATGCGCAGAGGAGAGTCGGCCTCGAGCGGCTTCGCCGCTGCACGCTTTACAGCAATATCGAGCCATGCGCTATGTGCGCATATTGCATTCGCGAGGCTTGGGTCAGCCGAGTAGTCTATGCACTGGGCTCTCCAGTCATGGGCGGCCTCTCAAAGTGGAATGTTTTGCGTGACGACGGATTGTCGGACCGCATACCCGAGATCTTCGGCGCCGTTCCGGAGGTGGTCAGCGGGATCATGCTGGCCGAAGCCCAGCAAGCTTGGCGCGACTGGAGCCCCTTCGCGTGGGAGATGATTAAATTGCGCGGATTGCTGACAGCGCCACCCACACAGGACGGCCACATCCATGTGCGGCCCGCGCATAGCCGCTCATTCTGGCATTATTTGCACATCCTGTTCATGCGGAGCACGCAACCTCGCGCTCGGATCGGGCATCCGCTCAAAGTGCCTCACGACTGAACAATTGGATCGGCTCGCCAGAGCATCTAATGATGGACCGAATTGCTCCTATAGATACTCCCGAAGATATCGGACCCAAAGGCGGCGTCGGGGTCGTCTTCGGCCGCCGAGCTAACTCGCACGGTCTATCCCGCCGTTGCCTGAGGCGCGCGATTCACTTCCTCGCATACCATTTGATCCTTGCCCGGCGGCGGACACAGATCACGCGGGCGGCGGGGTTTCGCCTTATTGTACGCCCGACAGTATTTCATCCACGGTACTTTCTCAGCAGCGAGCGCTTTGCCGAATTCGTTGATCACCTCGACCTGAGAGGCAAGCGCGTCGTCGACATCGGCACAGGATCGGGCATTCTCGCCCTCGCGGCGGCGCGTGCCGGCGCCGAAAGCGTGATAGCCGCCGACATCAATCCGAGCGCGGCTTTGACAGCTGTCGAAAACGCGCGCGCCAATGGTTTTGACGACCGAGTGAGCGCGCTATGCTGCGACCTGCTCTCGGCGCTTGCGCCACGACCGCTATTCGATGTGATCCTATCGAGTCCTCCCAAACATGCGGGCGAGCCGCGTGATCTTGCCGATCGCGGCTGGCACGCCGGTCTCGCTTATCGCCATATAGAAGCTCTATTCGAGCAGTCTCGAGCGCGCCTGAGGCCGGGAG
>JAFASL010000277.1 GCA_019244535.1 Alphaproteobacteria bacterium | reverse complement strand
CCGGCCAACTCGGACAAGCTGTATACCGACATTCCGTCACTGCGAGAGAATTTCCGGCTCAAGGATCCGCGTTTTCTTACCACTGCCGAAGAATTCGGCGACGATACGACGACCCAGATCCTCTCCTTGTTCCCGAATTTCGTGCTGCAGCAGATCCAGAACTGCATCGCTCTACGCCTTGTGCTGCCCAAGGGACCGGACAAGACCGAGCTGCAATGGACCTATATCGGGTTCGAGGAGGACACCGCGGAGATGACCGGTCTCCGGCTGGCGCAGGCCAATCTCGTGGGGCCCGCGGGCTACGTTTCAATGGAGGACGGTGCTGTTGGGAACTTCATCCAGCGCGCGATCCATGGCTCCGAAGAGGAGTGTTCAGTTCTGGAGATGGGCGGTTTCGAGCACAGCTCCGAGCCCAACCGGACAACTGAGGCTTCCGTTCGCGGCTTCTGGCATGTCTATCGCCCGTTGATGGGATTTTGAGGGCGATGGACCTCGACGCAATCGTGCGGCGTTGGGAGTTGGAGCAGCTCTTTAGTGATTACGTCCATTGTCTCGATGCGGACGAGCTCGAACGCTGGCCCGACTTTTTCACCGAGGACTGCTTCTATCGGATCACGTCGGCGGAGAATTACGATGCCGGCCTACCATTGGGACTGATCTACGCGACCTCGCGCGATATGCTGAAGGATCGGGTCAGCGCGTTGCGTGAGGCCAATGTATACGAACCGCAGCGTTATCGTCACCTCGTCTCGTCAATCAGAATTATCAGCGATGCAGTGGAGGGGCCGAAACAGGTTGATCTTGAGGCGAATTTCCTGGTCGTACGGACGATGCAAGACGGCGAGATGGCGATTTTCGGGGCCGGCCGTTACGTCGATCGGGTCAGATGCGACGCTGGCATCTGGAAGTTCGCAAACAAGACCGTAGTGCTTGATAGCCGTCAGATCGATACACTGCTGGCGATTCCGATCTGACAACCCATTTCGCCGGCCAGTGGTCCTCCCGTAATTATTCAGCGCTTCCGTCGCAGCCGTTTTGCATTCGCGGTGGCGCGTTTAAGCCACGGCGCCAGTACCTGTCTTTTTCCGCGCCCCCGCATCACAGCCAAAGCCGACAGCTGCATCGCTGCGGCCTTTTCGGTTGCCATACGCTGGTGTTCCGCAGGAGAGCACGTGCCTTGAAGCATCACAAGGCTTCGGCGCGCGATCGTCTCCCACGACGCCATCATCAACTCACCTACCATCATCGGGAGGGAACGTTTTCGTCGTGAGCTGAGTTTTGCCATAGAGGCACCGGTATGAAGGGAGGCCACAGCTGGAGTTCAGGCATGCCGCTGTCAAGCCCCGCACGGTTCCGACGAAGAGGAGGAAGAAACCCGAGCTGACGCGCGGCTGGTGTACGATCAGCCCGTGATGGGAAGGAGCGTTGATGGCCGCCACGCCGCAAAATCTGCTCGTCCTTATGTCCGACGAACACAACCCTAAGATTGTCGGGTATGCCGGACATCCGATTGCCGGCACACCGGCGCTGGACGCACTTGCCGCACGTGGTTGCCGCTTCACCGCCGGGTATACACCATCGCCGATTTGCGTTCCCGCCCGAGCAAGTCTTGCGACCGGCCTCCCCGTGCACCGTCACCGCGCCTGGGACAATGCGATCGCTTACGATGGAGGCATCCGCGGCTGGGCCCACGCTCTACGTGAACGCGGGCACCACGTGGCCAGTATCGGAAAACTCCACTTCCGCGGCCACCCCGAAGATGATTACGGCTTCACCGAGCGCCTGCTGGCGATGCACATCACCGGCGGTATTGGCGACCCCGACGATATCCGCACCACGGGAAAGAACCTCATCGCGTCGGCCGGCCCGGGAGAAAGCAGCTACACCTTGTACGATAGGTAAGTCGCTGCGGCTGCCCAGATCTGGCTAGGCGAAACAGGTACGCGCCGACATGCCCGACCTTGGGTGTTGTTTGTTTGAATGGTAGCGCCGCCCTTTCCGCTCACCGCGCCACCCGAGCATTACTACCGCTATATCGGCCGGCATCTCCCTCGGCCCAAACTCTACGATCGAGCTGAACGGCCGGATCATCCTTATGTCCGCATCTACAGGCGGCGCTCGAATTACGATGAGCACTTCAACGGCCCGGCAGACTTGCAGCGCGCCTTCGCGGGGTATTTCGGTCTGGTCTCTATGTTACGCCGAAGAGAAAAGGTGGCTTTTACCTTCCACGACGTAACGCACCCCGAGCTCGCGGCCGATCTGCTTCGTATCAGCCGGCCTGTCGCGATACGTGAATGCGGTATTGCGGGAGATAACGGACATCTCCGCGAGCCGCGACAGGTCAGTCGTCAGTCTTCGGTGATGCCGTCTGCAAAATACTGCTGTTCGCGGTCGACGCTCAGATTGATGAAGAGCAGGACCATGATCGACAGGCGTGGTGCGGCGGTCGGGGGGTGACCGTGATTTCTTGTTCGAGTGAACCTTGGCCCGGGCCAGTGTGCGAGGGAACCTCGGCTGTGAATTGGGATCTCGATCCGCGACCGCGGGCACCCCCGCCTTGCGTAACCCCTCAAGCCATCGCTCGCCCACCTCTCCAGCAAACGGCAAAGTCTCGCTCGTCCAAGCGAGCGAGAAATCCGATCGCAAACGGAGCCGGGCGGCCAGCGCCTCTGCCGCGGCTTCTGTTTCCCCCTGCATCGCCGTCGCCGCGATGAGCACGGTATGCGGCGGAAAATAATTCCGGGGTTTTGGCTATCGTGGTGCGGAGCGCCCTGATTTGAGCCCGCAGATTGCCCGCTTCGACGATCCGGCCCGGCCAGACGCGGCTGATCAGCTCGTCTTTGTGTTGATCTTCATCCCCGGCGACACCGTTGGGCTCGGCACGGGATCGGCTCTCGATAAACTTGGCCGGCCGGTTATCGAGAAGCCAATCTCGCCGGAAGAATTGCGGCGCGTGATACAATCAACTCTGGCAGAGTGCCACAACGGATATTATATCCTGTAGAGTAGTAGAACAATCTAAGCACTCCTTCTCTCTCGTCCTGTCATGTCTTGGGATCACACGGGGACGGCCCTCAGCCAGTCTGGACAAAATGCTGCGTTGGGTTGTAATAATTCCCGAGTCCCGTTGTTTTCTGTGCAACTGCTATGGATGTGGCTGAATAGTTGCGCAAGCGCGGCCTCGAACAATATACGCCCGCGATACGAGCGTCTAGAGAACCTGATGGCCGCGCGGTCGGTGGCCTAACGGCAATGGCAATGCTAACCGGGGATTGTCCGGTAAAGCCGCTCACTGTCAATGTCGGCCTCGGACAGCATTCAGATCTGACGCCCGGCGATGCACCGATCCGTTTTGTCATCACGGGGGCGCAGCACGGCGCGGCCGGCAATGCGGCGATCGCGCAACGCGGCGAGTGCCTCGCCGGCCTGAGCCAGCGGAAAGACTGTCGTTGCCGCGGGCCTGACTTTTCCCTGCTCGTAGAGGCTGAAGATTTCGGCGAAGCAGGCGGCGACCTGCGCGGGGCGCCGCTTGCGGTAGTCGCTGATCTGCAAACCGCTGATCTCGATGTTCTTTAACAGCAGGTAGTTCGTCCTGATCATCGGGATCGCGCCAGCAGCAAACCCGATCACGACCAGCCGGCCGCGCCAGGCCAAAGCGCGCACAGCCGCCTCGAATATCGTGCCGCCGAGCGGGTCGAGAATGATGTCGGCGCCGCGCCCCTCGCTTAGCGCATAGACCTGATCGCGCAAGCTGTCGCGCAGGTCGGGAGCCGACAGATCGATTATTGCGTCGGCGCCTGCCGCGCGCACCGATGCCGCCCGCTCGGGCCGCAGAATCCCGGCGAGCACCCGCGCGCCCATCGCCTGAGCGAGCTGCACTGCGGCATGACCTACCCCGCCCGAGGCGCCGAGCACCAGCACGGTCTCGCCGCTCTCGAGCCTGGCGCGTTCGCGCAGCGCGAACCACGCCGTGTCATAGACGAGGCTCAATGACGCGGCCTCGGTGAACGACATCGACTCCGGCAACCGGTAACACTGGTGGGCGCGCACCGTTACCGCCTCGGCGTAGCCACCTTCTTCGGCCATTGCCAGCACCCGGTCGCCGACACGCAAACTGGCCACTTCCTCCCCGAGCGACTTCACCACGCCGGCCGGCCCCTTGCCGGGAATGAAAGGAAGCGGCGGCAGAAACTGGTAAATGCCGCCGACCACCAAGAGATCGACGTAATTCGCTGGGGCGGCACGTACCGCCACCAAGACTTCATCGGGCCGTGGCGTAGGCTCCGCGACGTCACGGACGCGCAGCTGCTCGGGCGGTCCGAAGCCGTCGACGACAATCGCACGCATTGCGCTAATCGCGCGGCGCCGGCCGGGAGCGGAAGCGCACGGGCACTGGCCGCAATTGCCCTTCCGCGACCCTCCGCACGAGCTCGCGCTTCAGCAGCTTGCCGCTGGGGGTAAGCGGCATCTCGGACAATGGCAGGACGAATTCCGGCATGTCGTATCTCGACAAACCCAAGGCATCTAGATGTTCGAGAATTGTCTCCGGCTCGAGCTGCATTTCATGCCGGGTTACCACCGCCAGGCAAACACGTTCGCCGAGCCGCGCATCGCCCACCGGAAATGCCGCCGCCTTCTCTACCGCAGCATGGCGCAGTGCCAGCGCCTCGATAGGGGCCGGATGTATATTGCGGCCGCCGCGGATGATCACATCCTTCTTGCGGCCGGTGACGCGCAGATAGCCTGCCTCGTCAATCCAGCCGAGGTCGCCCGTCATGAACCAGCCTTGCGCGTTGAATGCCGCTTCAGTCGCCTTCTGATCGTCGAAGTAGCCGAGCATCAGGCTGGCGCCGCGGCCGCCGATTTCGCCGATTTCTCCGGGCGGCGCTTCGATATCCGGGTCATCCTGGCGCCAGATTCGGATTTCGTAACCGGCACAGGCGCGCCCGCAGGTTTCGATGATGCGTTCGAGCGGATCGTCGGGCAGCGTATATTGGTGCGAGCAGGTTTCCGTCATGCCGTAACCACTCTGCGGCACGACACCGTACTGCATCAGCTCGGCGACGACCGGTGCCGGTGCGGCGGCGCCCGAAATCCGGAAGCCGCGCACCGCGCCGAGATCCCGCGCGCGGCGGGCGCGCGCCTCGGCGAGCAGGTCAATTGCGTGCGTGGGCACGCCGAACAGGAACTCGGCCCCGCTCTCATGCAGGCGATCGAGCAAGCTCTCGCTGCGGGTCAGATCGTGGATAACCAGTTCTCCGCCGCCGGCCAGCGCTGTGATCAGCGCGCCGAGCCCGAGATTGTGGCTGAGCGGGCTCAAGGTGTAGAGCACAGCGCGCTCGAGCCGCCAGTCGCGCACCATCATCCGAGCCGTGGCGAGCAATGTGTTGTCGCTGTGCATGACGCCTTTTGGTTTGCCGGTCGTGCCGGAGGTAAAGGGTAAGTACATCACTTGGTTGGCGTCATTGCTCGCTTCCATTTCGCGGGCGCCGCCGGGCAATTCGCGGAACGGCGCAGCCTTCTGGTCCGGGCCGACACGCCAGGTGCAACGCAAAAAATCGCGATCGGCCAATTCGGCAAAGACGTCGTGGCAGTCGGCATCGGCGCCGTAGCCGGGCGCAGCGATCAGTGCAGCGGCGCGCACGCGGTCGACGAGCGCAACGATCTCGCGAACTGTGTGATCGCGGTGCAGGGACGGGCAGCAGACATAGCCATTGCGCGAGCAGGCCAGCAACGCGATCGCGGTCTCGACCCGGCTTGGCAGCCACACGGCGACGCGCTGACCCGGGCGGATGCCGTTGCCGGCGAGGTTCGCCGCCAGCCGGTCCGCGGCATCGACCAGCTCGGCATAGCTGAGACGGCGATGACGGTCGCGCACCGCCCATGCCTGCGGTGTCGTGCGCGCGTGCCGTGCAGCCAGATGATAAATGGTCTCGTCGCCCCAAAACCCGGCCGCGGTATAGGCGGCGATGGCCGGGGCGCGCAGCAACGTCAGCAACGGACCAGTCACAGGCGCCTAGCAACAAATGTCATTGCGACTGAACGTCATTGCGCGCACAGCGGCGCTGGCCGGCTCACTCCCTTCTCAGGTTCGCGTGCCCATCCTCTGGTCTGGTCAGTAAATGACCACAGCCGGCCCTGTTTGCCCAATATTCCCACGTGCGCCATGTCTCGACCGAATAGGGGCTGTAGCCGCGGTTGCGGGCCTCGATCTCGCCTTGCGACAAATACTTGATTTCGCCGCCCAGCTGCATTGCGCGCATCAGGGCGCGCGCGTTGCGCGGCAGATAGACTGATAGCCGCACGACCTCTATCAACGAGCGCGCGGCGGCAGCGAAGCCATGGCCGCGCATCAATGCGATGCTATTGCCGCCGAGGCATTTAGCCAGGTCGTTCGCCTGCGCCATATTCGTGACGAGGAGATTGGTGTCGCCGAAATTATCGGCGATGTCCCAAACTGGGACCTCGGCGCCGATAAAGCTTCCCGAATGGATCACTGGCCGCAACTTCGCCGCGGGCGCGATGCCGAAGGGCAAGATGTCCTCAGCATGCGCATGGATTACGGCCATGACGTCAGGCCGCGCCGCGAAGATTGCGGCATGGATGAAGCGTTCGAGGTAAAGGCCGCGCTGCTCGTCGTGGACCGGTTGACCTTCCAGGTCGAGTTCGACGATGTCGTCGCGCCCAACCAGCTCCGGTGCGAGCGAGCGGGCGATCAGAAAACGGTCCGGATTTTCAGGGTGTCGGACGCTGACATGACCATAGGCATCGACGACCTCCTCCTTCGCGAGAATCCGATTGGCGATGACGAGGTCCTGAATCACCGGGTCGAGATTGTTCATAGTGCTCATCCCGCTTTATTCCGCGATCCGCAGCACGCCCTTTTGCTGCGCAGCCTCGTTTATCAGCGCCTTCAGCCGCTCCGGCGCGACCGGCAGCTGTATCACTGCGCCCGGCGAGCCGATCGCCTCGTCGATCGCAGCGGCGATCACGGCGCCGACCCCATTGATCCCGCCTTCGCCGACGCTCTTGATGCCGAGTGGGTTCAGCGGGCTCGGGGCGTCTTCGGTCACCAGGGCTTCCACCGCGGGTGTTTCCCGCGCAGTCGGCAGCAGATAATCGGCCAGGGTGACACTCAGCGGCTCACCGCGCTCGTCGTAGCGGAATTCTTCGTAGAGCGCACCGCCGAGGCCCTGCGTGAACCCGCCGATCAATTGACCCTCGACCAGCATCGGGTTGATCGAACGGCCGACATCGTAGGCAACGAGAAAGCGTTCGACAGCCACTTGCCCGGTGTCCGCGTCGACGCGGATAACGCCGATCTGCACACCGTAAGGATAGGTCATGTGCTCGGCGCGGAACCAGCCTTCCGCGGACAGCCCCGGGTCGCGCTCCCCGAGCGTCGGCGAGTCGGGAGCAAGATGACGGGCAATGTCCGCCAGGCTGATCGAGCCGCCGCCGGGCCGGTCGCGACGGACCACGATACCGTCGACGATGTCGAGCTCGTCAGGTGTCGCCTGCAACAGCGCAGCCGCCACCTCGAGCGCCTTGGATCGGATTTTCAGCGCGGTGGCATGTGTGGCGCTACCCGTCATCACCGAGGCGCGGGACGCGTGCGCCCCGATGCCGTATTGAATGCGGTCGGTCTGCCCTGCAACTACGCGCACCCGGCGGTAGTCCACTCCGAGCGTGTCGCCGCAGATTTGCGCCATCGCCGTCGCGAAGCCCTGACCGACCGCCGAACCGCCGGTCACCAGTTCGACCGCGCCGGTGCTATCGACCGTGATGCGGGTGCCGTCCAGCGGGCCGAGCCCCCCCTTCTCGACAAAGATCGCGATGCCGGCTCCGACCAGCTCCCCCGCCGCGCGACGATGGCGCAGCTCGGCCTGCAGCTTATCCCAGCCGATCTTGTCCAGCGCCTTGTCGAGTAGCAGCGGATAGTCGCCGGAATCGTAGACGATTTCGGTGCCGAGCGCCCGCAGCGGCCGGCTGAACGGCATCTCGCTCGCGGTGATCAGGTTGCGCCGCCGTAGCGCTACCCGGTCGAGGCCGAGCCGGTCGGCGACCGCGTCGAGCAGGCGTTCGCGCACAAACGTGCCTTCAAACCGTCCGGGCGCTCGGTAGGTCGCCGCCGGCGTCTTGTTGGTCAATCGAAAATGGCCGACGCAGCGGTAGGCGGGAATGCGGTACGGCCCGGGCACCATCGCGATGGTCATCTCCGCAACCCGCGCGCCGTGGGTGCGCACATAAGCGCCCTGGTCGAGATAGAACTCGTCCTCGATGGC
>JAFASL010000231.1 GCA_019244535.1 Alphaproteobacteria bacterium | reverse complement strand
TGGGCAATGGCGAGCCGCGGTTGTGGATCATGCATCTGCCTCATGTCGGGCTCGGCTTCACCCGGATCGCGCGGCACCGGCGCGTCACGCAATGCCTGGGCTCGCTCGGCGGCAGGGAATGGCTGATCGGCGTCGCGCCGCCGGGAGACCTCAGCGATGATGCGCGCCCGCGCATCGAAGACATCGCCGCCTTCCGGGTGCCGGGCGACCGGTTGATCAAGTTGCACGTTGCTACGTGGCATGCCGGGCCGCATTTCGTCCACGACGAATGCCTCTTCATCAACCTTGAAAACCTCGACACCAATCAGCGTGATTTCCACGCCGTGCCGCTTTCGGCGGAATGCCGGTACCGGCTCCAAACACGGTGGAAGAGGTCGCTCTGAGTCTTGCCGCGACCCTCACAGGTAGCAATCAGAGGGCTAGGCCGTTTTGACCTAGCCCTCTGATCTGATTGGCTCCCCGGGCCGGACTCGAACCAGCGACCAAGCGGTTAACAGCCGCTCGCTCTACCAACTGAGCTACCGGGGATCAGGGCGTCCATCTAAGGACGCAGCCCCCCTGGAGGCCGGAAGCGGAATCGAACCGCTGTACGAGGATTTGCAGTCCTCTGCATAGCCACTCTGCCATCCGGCCGGCTCGCATCCGCGCATATAGGCGCGTGTGCCGCACCCGGTCAAGCACGGAGGACTGTGCCCCAGCTGTTGCCGGGGGCTAAAGCGCTCCATATATTGGGCAGTTCGAGGAAAGCAGAAGAGCAACAGAAATGGCGCGCGTCACCGTCGAAGATTGTGTTGTAAAAGTCCCTAATCGATTTGAGCTGGTCCTGCTGGCGGCACAGCGCGCGCGTGAAATCAGCTCCGGCGCGCCCTTGTCGATCGATCGCGACGACGACAAGAATCCGGTCGTCGCGCTGCGCGAGATTGCCGACGAGACAGTAGGCCTTGAGCACCTCAAGACTTCGGTGGTGCGCGGCATGCAGAAACATGTCGAAATCGACGAGCCGGAGGAAGCCCACGAACTCGAGCTCGACACCGCCTTGTTCGGGATCGGCGCGCCTGCCGGTGCTCTGATCGGAGAGGAGCTCGACTCCGACGATGCCGAAGACGCCGAGGATCGGAGCGAGGAAATCGAAGGGAGTGAAGACGAGGAGGCCCTTCCGGGGGAGACTGCCGCCGACCTCGCGCAACTGGACGAGAGCGATGAGCTCGCCGAAGACATGCTGGGAGTCGAGGAGGAGGTCGATCTGGCCGACGAGACTGACTCCGGCCCGCCCGATGATTTCGACGAGGGCCTCTGACCGCGAACAAACATGGCCTGCCCGATGACCGGCGCTCAGGATGAGGCCCGCGCCGCTCCATTGGCCGGGCCAAATTGGCGTCTTTGGTCAGAGTAGGACGGGGGACGGCCTCGTCATGATGCGGCAGTTCGAGCTCGTCGAGCTCGTTAAATCCTACGACGCGAACGCCGACGAAGGTGCGCTCAACCGCGCCTATGTCTATTCGATGAAGGCGCACGGCGCGCAGGTGCGGGCATCGGGCGACCCGTATTTTTCGCATCCGGTCGAGGTGGCGGGCATTCTGGCCCAGATGAAGCTCGACGCGGCCTCGATCGTCACCGGTCTCCTGCACGACACGGTCGAGGATACGGTCGCCACCCTCGATGACATCGACCGGGTATTCGGGCCGGAGATCACGCGGCTCGTCGATGGCGTGACCAAGTTGTCGCGGATCGAGCTGCAGTCCGACCAGACCAAGCAAGCCGAGAATTTTCGCAAGCTCGTGCTCGCGATGTCCGAGGACATTCGCGTGCTCCTCGTCAAGCTCGCCGACCGTCTGCACAACATGCAGACCTTGCATTTCATCAAGAGCGATGAAAAGCGTCGCCGGATCGCCCGCGAAACGATGGACATATACGCTCCGTTGGCCGAGCGGCTCGGCATGCAGCGCATGAAGGACCAGCTCGAGGATCTGGCCTTTGCCGAGCTGCACCCCGACGCCCGCGCCAGCATCCTCGCCCGCCGCGATTTCCTGCGCGACAAGGGGGCGGGTATCGTGCCGCGCATCCTTGCCGAACTGCACCGCAAGCTCGAGGAAGGCGGGGTGGCGAATGCAGTCGTCTCCGGCCGCGAGAAATCGGCCTACTCGATCTGGCGCAAGATGCAGCGCAAGAACGTCACCTTTGAGCAGCTTGCCGATTTGATGGCGTTTCGGGTGATGGTCGACGATGTGGGAGACTGCTATCACGCGCTCGGCATTATTCATTCCGCCTATCACGTGGTCCCCGGCCGATTTAAGGACTACATTTCGACCCCAAAGCCGAACAACTACCGTTCACTGCACACCGGGGTCATCGGCCCCGAGCAGCAGCGCATCGAGGTGCAGATCCGCACCCGCGAGATGCACGATGTCGCCGAACTCGGGGTTGCCGCGCACTGGACCTACAAGCACGGCGCGCCGACGACCGAAGGACCGCAATACCGCTGGCTGCGCGAACTCCTGGACATCCTCGACCATGCTGCGGGCCCGGAAGAATTTCTCGAGCATACCAAGCTCGAGATGTTTCAGGACCAGGTGTTCGCCTTTACTCCGAAGGGCGATCTGATTGCACTGCCGCGCGGTGCTACGGCGGTCGACTTTGCCTATGCCGTGCATTCCGAGATCGGCGACACTTGCGTCGGCGCCAAGATCAACAGCCGGCTGGTCCCGTTGCGGACCCAGCTGCAAAACGGCGACCAGGTCGAAATCGTCACCTCCAAGGCGCAGACCCCGTCGCCGACCTGGGAACGGTTCGTCGTCACCGGCAAGGCCCGTGCCCGGATCCGGCGGTTCATTCGCACGCAACAGCGCACGCAATACCTCGATCTGGGCCGCGCCATCGTCCAAAAGGCGTTCCGCCAGGAAGGCCAGGAATTTTCAGAACGGCCGCTCGAAGCGGTGCTGAAGACATTCAACTGCTCTACGGTAGAAGACCTTTATGCGGCGGTCGGGCAGGGGTTGGCGACGGGGCGTGCCGTCGTTAACGCCGCCTTCCCACAGCAGCACGAGCCCAAGGCCAAGGTCGTCTCCCTTGACCGCGCGCGCCGTCGCGCGAAACGCAACGACATCGCCGTGCCAATTCGCGGTCTCATCCCGGGCATGGCATTGCACTTTGCCGGTTGCTGCCATCCGCTGCCGGGGGACCGGATCGTTGGTATCGTGACCACCGGAAAGGGGGTCACGATCCACACCATCGACTGCGAGACCCTGGAAAGCTTTGCCGATACGCCAGAGCGATGGCTCGATGTCGCTTGGAGCAACGAGGATGATGCCGTACATGTCGGCCGGCTCAATGTAACGATCGCCAACGAGCCCGGTAATCTCGGCAGTCTGACCACGGTGATCGGCAAGCAAGGCGGCAACATCAGCAATCTGAAGATCACGAACCGGTCGTCCGATTTCTTCGAGATCATGATCGATATCGAAGTGGGCGACGTTAAGCACCTGACGACGATTATCGCTGCACTGCGTGCGAACCCGGTGATCAATTCGGTCGAAAGAGCTCGCGGCTGAGCGCCGGCGCGGATAGTGGGATGATCCTCGGCGTCGGCAGCGACATGATCGACATCCGCCGAATCGAGCAGGTGATCGAGCGTTTTGGCGATCGCTTTCTCGACCGCATCTTTACCGATGCCGAGCGCCGCAAATGCGATCGGCGCGCCAACCGTTCGGCGAGCTACGCCCGACGGTTTGCGGCGAAGGAAGCTTGCTCGAAAGCCCTCGGCACCGGGTTTCGCAACGGCGTCTTCTGGCGAGACCTCGGGGTTGTCAATCTGGCTTCGGGGCGCCCCTGCATGCGCCTGACCGGCGGCGCCTTGCGGCGGCTGGAGGAAATCACGCCGGAAGGTATGACGGCTAGGCTCGATGTCACATTGACGGACGAACCTCCGATCGCTCAGGCCGTGGTGATCATCAGCGCTGTGCTGGCGGAAGAAAACGGGGTTTTCCACCAGGCGCACCCTTGAGACGCGACAGCATTCCAGCCCCGATCTTGCCCTCCAGATCCCAAGGAATTGCATGAAATCCAAATCCGCTCCTACGGCGCTGACCCGTAAGAAAGCTGGTGGCGGCATTCTCGATACCGTAAAAACGGTGGTTTATGCTGTGCTGATCGCGCTTGTCGTACGGACGGTTGCGTATGAGCCATTCAATATTCCGTCCGGATCGATGGTCCCTACTTTACTGGTAGGAGACTATTTGTTTGTTTCCAAGTTTTCTTACGGTTACAGCCGTTTCTCGTTGCCCTTGGGCTTGCCGCTATTCTCCGGCCGCATCTTCTTTCATTCGCCGGAGCGCGGCGACGTCGTGGTCTTCAAACTGCCGACCGACAATTCGACCGACTACATCAAGCGCGTAATCGGGTTGCCCGGCGACCACATCCAGATGAAGAATGGGATTCTTTTCATCAATGGTCAGCCCGTTCCGCGCCGGCGGATCGAGGACTACCTCTATCAGGAAGGCCCCGGCGCCGTGATCCCGCTCGCGCAATATATCGAAACCCTGCCGAACGGCGTCCAGCACCGCATCATCGAGATGAGCGACAACGGACCACTCGACAACACACAGGAATACGTAGTTCCTCCCGGCGATTATTTCATGATGGGCGACAACCGCGACAATTCTCAGGACAGCCGGGTACTGTCCGCGGTCGGTTATGTGCCCGCGCAAAACTTGATCGGGCGGGCGGAATTCATCTTTTTCTCGACCGACGGCTCGGCCAGGCTCTGGGAAATCTGGAAATGGCCGTTTGCTATCCGCTACAGCCGGCTGTTTCGCGGTGTCAGTTGATAGCATCTCCGGAAGGAGCCTCGCTGCCCGACTGCGGCCTTGAGAAGACGATTGGATATAGGTTCACCCAACCGGCAATCCTTGAAGAGGCGGTAACCCACCCGAGCGCCCTTGCTTCCGAGCATGCCCGCGGCCGCCGGGGCAGAAAGACGTCGCAGCGCGGCTATGAGCGACTCGAATTTCTCGGTGATCGGGTTCTGGGCTTGGTCATCGCGGATCTCTTGTGGCGGCGCTTCGAGAACGAGCCCGAGGGACACCTGACCCGCCGTCTGACCCATTTGGTTCGGCGGCAGGCGCTCGCCCGCGTCGCCAGTTCGATCGGGCTTGGAGCCCATCTGCGGCTATCTGCGGCCGAGAAGACGGCGGGAGCCGACGCCAATCCTGGAATTCTCGCCGATGTCTGCGAGGCTTTGATCGCAGCGGTCTACCTAGACGGCGGCTTTGAGGTGGCTTCGGACTTTGTGCGACGCCTCTGGCAGCCGCTGATCGACGAGATGGAAGGACCGCCGCGCGACCCGAAGACCGCCTTGCAGGAATGGACCCAAGCGCGCGCCTTTGCGCTGCCGACTTACGAATTGGTCGCCACCAGCGGACCCGACCACGCCTTGCGCTTTACTGTGGAGGCGAAGGTGGCGGGCCACGATGGCGCTAAGGCGACGGCCTCGTCAAAGCGGAGCGCCGAGGCCAGAGCCGCAGAACTGCTGCTCGAAATTCTGGGAGCCGAGGGGGCCCGCGGCTGATCGGAGCCCATCAGCGGACGGGGCAGCTTCCGGGTGTATTGCAGCGAGGTGGGGCCGGAAGCGTCGTGGCGGTCACGACCGGTAAACTCGCCCCCTCGGCCCCTCCACTCGTCGTGACGGTTACTTTGTAGCGATAGGGCGTTGCGGGGCGCAGTCCGAAGTCGCCAAAACTCGCGCTGGAAACCGAGCCGATCAGCGCAAAGCTATCCCTGCCGTTGGTGCGCTCGATGCTGTATTTTTGCGCACCGGCGACGGGCTTCCAGGCGATCGCGGCGCCGGTATCCGAGACATCAATCACTACCGGCTCCGACGGAACATCGTCCTCCATTGCCGCTGAGGTATGCTGGGCATAACCACTCGTGATGCGGTCGAGCATGGCCTTGATTGCAGTGATTTGCCGGCCAGCCTTCACGGCGTAATTGAAGTTCGTGTAACCCCACCAATCCCAGCACCCGAACGGATTGAGGGGGGTGAACGGATCGGTGGCGGGATTGCCCACGATGGTTTGCGGATACAGTATGATCAGGTGGTTGGTATCGGCCCATTCGTTGTAGCCGGCGTGTCGGATGTAGCGGTCCTGGATGGTTTCGAAGTTCTGCATGCAGCCGTGCAGTGCGATATGAACCCGGCAGGGCTGCTGAGCAGCACACGCCACCGGAATATATGCGTATCCGGTTTCAGCCATACTGTAGGAGGCTGGGGAGGCGGGATAGGTCATCTCCCTCTGGTCGAACGGGAGAAGTTTTCCGGATATCGCGCCCCGGTTTTTCGGGCTCAGCGCACCGTAGATGTGCTGAAGGATTATGCCGGCCTG
>JAFASL010000196.1 GCA_019244535.1 Alphaproteobacteria bacterium | reverse complement strand
TCGGCCAACTTTTCAACAACAGCAGTTGGCAGTTTGGTTATCAGGGAATCGCCGGCATTCGATACAATCTCAACCCGAACCTCACCCTCGATCTCGACTACCGGTACTTTGCCACCACTCAGCCGACTCTCAACATTCCGAACACTAATCTGCGCTACCGCACCGGCTACCACACCAACAACTTTGTCGCCAGCCTGATCTATCGATTTGCACAGCCGCCCCCACCAACCCCGGCTGCGGTCGAAGCGCCGACGCCAGCGCCCCCGCCACAGGTATTCCTGGTGTTTTTCGATTGGGATCGGGCCGATATCACGCCCGCCGGTATGGATGTGATTCGGCTCGCGGCGAATGCCTACAGGGCTGGCGGCTCGGTGCGGCTGCAGGTGACCGGGTATACCGATCTCTCGGGCTCCGCCGGGTATAACCAGCGTTTGTCGGTCCGGCGCGCCAACAATGTCGCCAACGCGCTGACGAACCTCGGTGTACCGCGCAGCGACATGGCGGTGGCCGGCCGCGGCGAGAACGATCCGCGCGTGCCGACACCGCCCGGCGTTCGGGAGCCGCAGAACCGGCGCGTCGAAATCGGCTTTTCGTAGCTGGATTGCGGACCCCGAAGAAACGGCAACCGATCGGGATTGACACCGCGCTCCGCCCGGGCGTCGTTATTCTGTAGCCCGCGGGGTTGAGTCGCATCGCAATATCCGTGAGATCAATTACATAGCGGGGAACTCTTGAACATCCGGCGCCGTTCTGGCGTGTTCTGCCGGAAAGGTTACTGATGCCGCCAACATCCGCTCTGTTTCATATCGCTGACATACTGAGCGATGCGCTTGCACCGATGCGCGAACCAATCAGCGCCGATGAGCTCATCGCCTTGGCGCAGCGCCGAACGGGGCTGACCGACTTTGGCGGCTCGCCCCCCAAGGGTCCGCTCCAAAATCTTCTACGGGCTTGTTTCGACGACGCAAATCTGAGTTTGGTCGGACGAATCGCGACCCGGTGGGACGTTGTGCGGTTCCTGTCAAACCTGCTCCGGCTGGCCGAAGAGGAAAAGCGAGCGCCCGAGATCCTCGCCGAGCCAATCAGGCGACCGATCTTCATTTCCGGGCTTCCGCGCTCGGGAACGACCTTTCTCCATACGCTCCTGGCCGAGGATCCGGCCAATCTGGTGCCGCGCGTATGGCAGATGATCCATCCTTATCCGGTGAGAACTCGCGGATCGGGTTTGGACTTTCGCGCGCGGCGGGTCGCCCGGCAATTGCGGCTCTTCGGGCTGCTCACGCCGGATTTCCGCCGTATGCACCCGATCAATGCCCACTCGCCGCAGGAATGTTCCGAGATCACCGCGCATGTTTTCGCCAGCTTGCGCTTTGACACGACTTACCGCGTGCCCGGCTACCGTCGCTGGCTCGACGAAACCGGACATCTCCAAGCCTACCGCTTTCACAAGCGCTTTCTTCAGCACCTCCAGCATCAGACCGCGGCCGGCGGCCGCTGGGTACTCAAATGCCCCGACCATGTTTTCGCGCTTGCCGCAATACGAGCCGTCTACCCGGACGCGCGGCTGGTGTTCGTCCATCGCGACCCTCTTGCTGTGCTCTTGTCGGTTGCGCGACTGACCGAGACCCTGCGACGGCCATTCACCCGCAGCATCGACAAGGCGGAAATCGGCTGTGAAGACAGCGACCGTTGGCTGACCGCCACGGAATTGATGATCGCGGCGGCGCAGGAGCAGCGGTTTGCCGAGCCCATTTTTCACATGCATTACCTGGATCTGGTCAGCGACCCGGTGGGCATGGCAGGGGCGCTCTACAAACACTTTGGAGAGGTACTGCAGCCAGAGGCCGCCCTCCGGATCGGCCGGCTGGTGGAGGCAAAGCCGAACGGCGGATACCGGGCCCACGGCTCGCGGCTTGAGGAATATGGTCTGGATGCCGCCCTCGAGCGCGAGCGTTACGCCAGGTATATGGCGCATTTCGGTATTCAACCGGAGGCGCAGAGGCGGCCGGTTCGGTCCGCGAAGTCCTCGCCGTTTCTCGCGTCGCGAAGGTCCGTGAAGCCGGTAAAGTAAAGCAGAAAGACCCGGACCCGGTTACCGGGCTTACCGCGCCATCAGCACCGGAAGCTGCGCCTCCATGATGATGTGCCGAGTGCCGCCGCCGAAAATCATCTGCCGTATGCGGCTTTGCGTGTAAGCTCCCTTCAGCAGAAGATCCGCACCCGCCGCCATCGCCTCTTTCAGGAACGATTCGCCCTGCGCCTTTTGGCGGCCGTAGGCCATACGGACGCTGACGTCCATGCCGTGCCGTTCCAGCGTGCGGGCGAGCTCCTCGCCTTCCGGCCCCGGCTCGGGCATGTGCTGCGGGCCTACGGTTACGACGACGACCTTACGCGCCTGCTTCAGGAAAGGCATTCCCATTGCTACCGTAACGGCGGTTTCGGTGCTGCCATTCCAGGCGATCGCAACGACTTCGCCCAAAGTCGGCAAGCTGCGCTTTGGCACCATCAGAACCGGGCGGCCGCTTTCGAACAACGCGTCTTCGAGGGTAGCCTCGGCAATCGAGGCCAGCTTCTCGGGCTGCTCGACAATGATGAGGTCAAAAACCCGGCCGATCATCCCGACCACAGCGTTTTGCCGTCCGTCCTCCTCTCGCCAGGAGGCGCTCGGGCCGTTATGGCCCACCGGCACCGGATCCAGCGGGACGCCTTTCGCGTTCATGAAGTCGCGGAACAGCCGGCGAGCCTGATCGCGCCGCTCATGGCCTTCGCGTTCGAGGGTTCGATCGACCTCAGACGAAATCGAAAACCCCATTTCGCCGCCAAACACGACGGCGTATTCGGTCGTAAGGCTATGCAGTCCGACGATGTGGCCATTGAAGCGTTGCGCCGCCATCAACGCGGTGTCGAGCACCGGCCCCGCATTGCCGTCGCCGACCACTGTTAGCAGGTTCCTCATCGCGCGCTCCCTGCGCTCCCCCGCCCCATCGAAGCGGGATCTTTAGCGAATAGTACACGATTGCAACAGGGTTTGCGAGAGCGGCCGGTGACTGGTGCCGTGCCCCCGTCTAGACTGGCGCGCCGTGCGAGGAGGAGTCGACAGGAATGCCGCTAATCGTCGGGGTTTTCGCCTGGGCCGCAGCCGCTTTGCTCGGGGCTTACGCTGCGGCAGCTGCGGAAAGCGTCAGCTTCGGCACGGATTGGAAAGCGGAAGCCGAGCATGGCGGCTATTACCAGGCTGTGGCGACGGGCATTTACCGCCAGTACGGGCTCGACGTGACGTTGCGGCAGGGCGGACCGCAGATCAATCACGCGCAGCTTCTGGCTGCCGGCCGACTCGACTTCAACCTCGCGCCGAACTCCTTCATCCCGCTCAATTTCGTGCAGGAAAACATCCCGATGGTCGCCGTCGCGGCGATTTTCCAGAAAGATCCGTCGGTGCTGATCGCGCATCCCGGCGAGGGGAGCGACAGCCTCGCCGCCCTCAAAGGCAAGCCGATCATGATCGGCTCCGACACCCGCATCACCAGCTGGAATTTCCTGAAGAGCAAGTTCGGCTACACCGACGACCAGATCCGGCCATACACCTTCAGCGTCGCGCCCTTCCTTGCCGATCCAAAGGCTGTTCAGCAGGGTTACCTGTCGAGCGAGCCGTTCACAATCGAAGCGCAAGGGGTAAAACCGGTGGTGCTGTTGCTCGCCGACGCCGGCTATTCGAGTTATGGTTCGCTGATCCAGACCTCCGGCAAGCTGGTGCAGGAGAAGGCCGACC
>JAFASL010000137.1 GCA_019244535.1 Alphaproteobacteria bacterium | reverse complement strand
GAGCGCATGAAGGCCGCTTTTGCCTCGATCGCATCGGGTCAAAGGGCCGACGAGCCGACCGCCGGGTCGGCATCCCGGAGCGCCTCCCGTCGGCACGAGTTGACAGGGGTAGCTTGGAAACATAAAGGTCATTAGTCCGGCGAGCCGCGGTCGGCAAGCCACTCAGACGCTGGCGCGCTTGCTTCTCAAAAACCAATAGTCGCTTGACGGCCGCCGCCCGCGCGTGACCTGAAAAAATCGGTTTTGATACGAACTCAGGGGTCGACCGGCTGATCAACGCCTTCGGCTCGCCGAATAACTGAATTGGATGAGCAGAACCAGCGGCCCCGGGCTGGCGCCGCTCGCTCCGCGTTGTCTACGCTGCTAAACTATCTCCAATGCTCCACAAGCGAGCCGGATGGAGGAAGACGCATGGGGAAGGATCCCGACCTGACGCGGCGAGACGTATTTGCGCTTGCGGCCCTCGGCCTCGCTGCCGGCACTCCGCGAGTGACGTTCGCGGCCGCGCCCGGCGGCCAGCTGACCTGGGGCATCCATGTCTCACTGGCGCCAACCTGGTTCGACCCCGCCGAGACGCAGGCACTCATAACCCCATTCATGGTGCTCTACGCACTGCACGATGCAATGGTGAAACCGATGCCGGGGTCTTCGCAGGCACCTTGCCTGGCCGAATCCTGGTCGGCGGCTGAGGATGGGCTGAGTTACGAGTTCGTGCTCCGTCCGGGCGCCAAATTCCACAATGGCGAGCCGGTAACTGCCGAAGATGTGAGGTTTTCGTTCGAGCGCTATCGCGGAGCCTCTCACGACCTGATGCACGACCAAGTGGCGGCAATCGAAACACCCGATCCGCAGCGCGTGCACTTCAAGCTCAAAAAGCCATGGCCCGATTTTCTGAGCTTCTACTCCAGCGCCACCGGCGCCGGATGGATCGTCCCGAAGAAATACGTCGAGCAGGTCGGCGAGGAAGGTTTCAAAAAGGCTCCGATCGGCGCCGGCCCTTACAAATTCGTTTCGTTCGATCCCGGTGTCGAATTGGTGCTCGAAGCCTTCGACGGTTATTGGCGCAAGTCGCCAAGTGTCAAGCGCCTGGTAATGAAGGTTATCCCGGATGAAGCCACCCGACTGGCGGCATTAAACCGCGGCGAGATAGACATCGCGTATTCGATCCGTGCCGAGCTTGCCGAGGAGCTGCGGCGGACGCCGGGGCTCAGCCTGAAGCCGGTCGTCGCTCAGGCCCCCAACTGGATCTATTTTCCCGATCAATGGAATCCAAAATCGCCCTGGCACGATGTGCGGGTGCGTCAGGCAGTCAATCTGGCACTCGATCGCGACGGCATCAACGAAGCATTGTTTCTCGGCTACTGTAAGGTCACCAACAGCATCATTCCCGACAGCTTCGACTACTACTGGCAGCCGCCGCCCGCCGTTTATGATCCCGCCAAGGCCAAGAAATTGCTGGCCGAGGCGGGTTATCCCAGGGGCTTCGATGCCAGCCTCTTTTACTGCGACAGCTCCTATTCGAACATGGGCGAAGCAGCAGTGGACAGCCTGCAGCAGGTCGGCATCCGCACCAAGCTGGAGCCGATCGAACGCGCCGGGTTCATCGCTGCTTACTCGGGAAAGAAGCTTAGTCGAGGCATTCTCCGGGGCGCGAGCGCGGCGTTTGGCAACGCCGCGACCCGGCTGGCCTCGTTTGTCGTCAAGGGCGGCGCCTACGTCTATGGCAGCTATCCTGAGATCGACGAGTTGTATCCGCAGCAGGCCAATGAGATCGACCATACCAAACGCGCAGCGATCCTCAATGACATGCAGCGACTCATTTATGAGAAGGCCATCTACGCCCCGGTTTGGCAGCTAGCCTTTATCAACGGTGTCGGACCGCGGGTCGGCCAATCGGGGTTCGGGCTGATACCCGGTTTTACCTATACTGCGCCATTTGAGGACATCACGATCAGGGGCAGCTGACGCCAATTCGATCGTATCACTGCGGTGAAACTGGTTGACGCAGGGATAGCGCTACCCCGGGCCGGCCGCGAGCGGTTTGGGGCGCGTGAGCGTAGCGTCGAGTTCCTCGATCGTGCGTCCGCGGGTCTCGATCCCGATCAGCAGATAGGCGATGACCGCGAGCACGTACCATGCCGCAAAGTAGTTGAAGCCGGGGATGATGCCGGCAAGCGTTGCTTTGGGGTTGACGTAATTCGAGGCGCCGATGATCACCGCCAGCCCCGCCGGGCCGATGAATTTCCCCAGGTTAGATAGGCCGTATACGAAGCCGAAACCGCTGGCGCGCAATGCCCCAGGCCACATCTCGGCCATATAGGGATAGCTGATAGCCGGATTGCCATTGCCGAAGAAGCCCTGCAGCAGCAAAAGGACGAAGAACATCGGCACCGCGCCGAGATAGGCGGCATGCAGATAGCCGGCGAGCGAGGTGGTCATGGCCGCCAGCACACAGCAGAGTGCGCCCGCAGACCGACGCCCGATGCGATCGGTGATCCACGAGCCGAAACCGCGACCGATGATCTGGGTCAGGCTAATCCAGATCGCCAGAAACGAGGCTTCGGTTGGCGTCACCTGCAACACCATAACGAGCAGCGTGACCATCCAGAGCGCAAGTCCGACCGCGCCGGTCTGGCTCAACCCGACCAGAGCCCCAGCTATGATACTGCGCGGGTATTTGAACAATTCCAGCCACGAGGCCGTCAGCGGGCGCGGCGGCGAGGTCGGCAGAACAATCGCCTCGGGCTCGATTTGCAATGCCCAGGCGAGCGAGCGCCGCGCTTCCTCGACCCGCCCACGGCCGATCAGCCAGCGCGGCGATTCCGGCACCCATACGCGGATCAGAAAGGCCATTAGCGCCGGCAACAGGCCGAGCGCGAAGAGCCCCCGCCAGCCAACGATCGGGCCGAGATAGGTGGCGAAGGTCGCGGCGAGCAAGCCGCCGCCCGGCACCAGGGCAATCGAAAGCCCGCTAATCCAGCCGCGCTTGGCGGCCGGGACGAACTCCTGCAAGAGCGGCATGTCCACTGCGGCGACGCCGACGACCCCAACCCCGACGATGAACCGCATCACGGCCAGGTAAATCCATCCACGAACCGGGGTCAGCGCCATCGCGCCGGTGGCCAACGAAAACGTCAGAAGGGTGATCATGAAGACTTTGCAACGGCCGATCCTGTCGCCGAGCCAACCGAAGAAGATGGCGCCCGGAACCGCTGCCACGCCCGATGAAAACAGGATTAATGCCGACTGGCCGTAGGTCAGGTGCCAGTCCTGCACGAAAAAGGCGAGGACGAAGCCGATCAGCAGGAAGTCGAAAAAATCGAGCATGATCGACAGGATCACCGCTGTGAAGATCTTCCATTGATTGATCGTGAGCGACTGTTGCCGATCGAGCAGCTCTATCATCACGCTCTCCCGTTCGTCTCACCGTCGAGGGCGGCGCCGCGGATTCTGCGGATATCATTGTCAGCCTTCATCCGCTTTCTCAATGACGCCCGCATCTGCTTGCCGAACGAAGTCGCTGAGCGTGCGCTGCGCGGCATCGCCCTCGGACGCGGCGGCGCAACCCCGGCCTCGGATAGAAACTGGAAGGAGGTCGGTGTACCGGGCCAGGCGGCTATGACGGGCGTGTTGGGCGTCCCGGCCAGGTATGTTTCGCGGAAAGTTCCTCTCGTTCGCGACCCGTCGTCAATCGGTAAGGAGCGGTCGACCGGCACGGCACCCCCGTTGAGTTTGCCGCGGATCTCATGCCTTACCGGGAGGCAACCAGCTTTTAGCTTCCACCGATATTCCGGGCGCAAATGGGATCTGCGACTGGGCCTAGACGTCTTTGAGTGGCCCCGAACCTCTAAGCGGTTCCAGGGCCCGCCTAGCGTCCCTTGTCGTGTGAAGGTGCGCAGGTTCGGATTGCCGCTTCGACCTCTTGCCATCGGCTTAATGTAAATGTCGATCGCCAGCCGGGTCTGGCTCTGTCAGCTCGAATCTGGCTGGCCGGCGGACTGATCTTTTTCTGGTCGCACCGTCGCTCGACCAACTGCGTGTCCATTCGGTGTGATCTCTTCCCCGTGTCCGTTCGGTGTGACCTCTTCCCCGAAGCGCGACCGAGGTGCCGCAAAACACGATCGCAAAGCTTTTGTCAGGTTAGGCCTGCTCCGGTCAGACGAGCAGGACGACTTAGAGCCACGATCATCGACGCGCTGCATCGCTAGGCGAAGTGCCAGCGGTCACGCGAATCGAGGAGTCCTTCATCAAAGCCGTGAAGACATTTGGGAGACCATACACGCGCGAGCGAGAGGGTCGGTTATCGAGCAGGCGTGTGAGTTCTGAGGGCATTTCAAGCGAAAAACTCACGGGTTCGTAGACGGCGATGCTGTTCGGGGTATTCTGGGAACAGAAATCGAACATGATACTTAGGCGAATTGCCGGCAAATGGATGCCCATTCACATCTGCGAGACCTGAACGCCGGCCAGCGTGCGGCGGCCGAGTACGGCATCTCGGATGTCGCGAGCGCACAGATTCCCGGGCCTCTTCTGGTCATCGCGGGCGCGGGTACGGGAAAAACAAGTACATTGGCACACCGAGTTGCGCATCTCATCGTAACGGGGACCCCGCCGGAGCGCATCATGCTCCTGACCTTTACTCGCCGCGCCGCTTTCGAAATGACCAAACGGGCACAGGGGATCCTGGCGGCGGCATGGGGCACGACAAAGCCGAGAACCTTTAGAGCGGCCGGCGAAATCTCCTGGTCCGGCACCTTCCATGCAATTGGCAACCGTCTGTTGCGCCAATACGCCGACGGCATCGGTCTCGAGCCCTCGTTCACTGTTCTCGACCGTGCCGATTCCGCGGACCGCCTCAACCTGGTCCGCAACGATCTCGGCTTGGCGGCGAAGGAGGCGCGCTTCCCGCGGAAGGAAACATGCCTTGCGATCTATTCGCACACACTGAATGCGTCTAGCCCGCTTAGTGCTGCGCTGGAGAATGCCTTCCCATGGTGCGCGGAATGGGAAGGAGAATTGAAAGGGCTCTTTCGCGGCTACGTGGAAGCAAAGCAACGCGACAACGTCCTCGACTATGACGA